>JANOGH010000097.1:0-11369 GCA_031414075.1 Betaproteobacteria bacterium
CTGGGCTTGCGCTCACGCGCTGACCTGTTGGCTGCGTTCGAGCGTGGTGGCCTGAAGGTCGTGGACCGAATCGATGCCAAGCCGCGGCATCCCAAGGCGTCGGATGCCAGCGATCCGCTGCACGAGGCGCGGAAGGCCGAAGTAACCTCACTCTGGCGTCTGGCCGCCGCCTGAAGCTTCAAGTCAGGCCTTGTTGCGTGCCGCGCAACACGCTACTATTAACACATGATTCAATCGTTCCGGCACAAAGGGCTGAGTAAGTTCTTCGAGTCGGGAAGCACTGCGGGAATCCAACCCCACCATGCCGGGCGACTTCGCATGCTTTTGGCGGCCTTGGATACGGCTCAGTCCATTGAGGACATGAATATCCCCGGGTTTCGCCTGCACTCTCTCAAGGGGCCTGAGCGCGGCCGTTGGTCGGTGTGGGTGAATGGGAACTGGCGCATAACGTTCGAGTTTAAAGACGGACACGCCTTCGTTTTGCATTATGAGGATTACCACTGATGACCATGCACAATCCCCCTCATCCCGGTGAGTTCATTACCGAGGTTTATCTGGAGCCTAACAATCTTAGCGGCCGCGAGTTGGCCGCCAAGCTCGGCGTTGCGGCCTCTACCCTGAATCGCGTTATTACGGGGGCCAGCGGTATCAGCCCTGAAATGGCATTGCGCCTTTCCAAGGCTCTCGGCCGCTCTCCGGAGAGTTGGCTGGCCATGCAATACAACCATGATCTTTGGCAGGCCAAACAGTCCGTAAATTTGGGCAATGTCAGAAAAATCAGGCTCACTGCGGCCTGACGATATAGGCAGCGGACCGTCTTCGGCGGCCGCTGATTAATGACGGTGGACATCATATGAACCCACGAGATGGCCTGTTTCCATAGCTGATGAAGCCAAAGGGGAAACCATGATCGCATTCGAAAAACTCAACGTGAAAGTCGTAATCGGATTGGTATTGGGCGCCGTTGCGGTGCTGATCGTCGGCGCCGCTGCCTGGAACATGGGGGAGCCGCGCTGGCTCAACTGTCTCGTGAGCCTGTTCGGCGGATTGCTCGGCTGGTGGTTCGGCATTCTCGCCACGCCTTCCGAGCAAGGCGAGAGACGGCCCTTCTCCGAGTTCGGCAAGACCTTGCTCGCGTTCGTCGGCGGATTTCTTTTTGCAAAGATCGACAGCGTGTTCGATGTGTTCCTGGTCAAGGACGGCGCACCCGACCAGTTCTTCGTGCAACGCGTGCTGCTGCTCGGCATTGCGTTCTGCCTGGGTGCGTTGTTTACCTTCTTCGGCAGGAAATATGTCGGATTCGGAAGCCGTGCGCAATAAATGCCTGCCGCAAGCCTTGCTGCGAGGCGCGGGGCGAGAAGGCATCGATGGCGCATAGACGATACTGAACATCCTTATGACAAGCGAAGATCCCACCGACGGCCGCATCACTACCGAACTGCGCGACGGGCTGTTCCTGATCGGCATCGACCGCCCGGCGAAGCTGAACGGCTTCACGCCGGTCATGTTGCGCGGCATGGCGCAGGCGTACACCCGTTACGAGCACGAACCCGACGCGCGTTGCGCAGTAGTGTTCGCCGAAGGCGCCAATTTTACGGCCGGCCTCGATCTGCCGAAGGTCGCGCCCTATCTAGGCGACAACACTTTGCTGGTGAAAGAAGGCGAGATCGATCCTTTCGAATCGCGCGCGCCGTTCCGCAGCAAGCCGATTGTTTTTGCCGTGCACGGCATCTGCTTTACGCTCGGCATCGAGATGATGCTGGCGGCGGACATTGTCGTCGCGGCAGCCGATACGCGGTTTTCACAACTCGAAGTCAAGCGCGGGTTGATGCCTACCGGCGGGGCGACCATCCGCATGGTGGAGCGCGCCGGCTGGGGCAACGCCATGCGCTATCTGCTGACGGGCGACGAGTTCGACGCGCAGACCGCGCTGAGGCTCGGATTCATTCAGGAGATCGTCGATCCCGGACGCCAGCGCGAGCGCGCGATCGAACTCGCGAGGAGCATCGCCGCCCAAGCACCGCTGGCGGTGAGGGCGACGATAGAAAACGCTCGAATCGCGCTGCGTGAAGGTCCCGCTGCGGCTTGCGCGTTATTCGGTTCGACGCAAACCCGGCTGCTGGCCTCGGAAGATTTCCAGGACGGCCTGCGCAGCTTCAAGGAAAAGCGCGCGCCACGCTTCAGGGGGCGGTGAACCGGGCCGGGCCGATGGCCGCATCGACACTGAGCGCTTAACGCTCAGCCACCAGTTGCGCGATCTGCGCTCCAACCGCCATATCCTCGACCTGGCCAAATCGATGCGCGCGCAATCGGCCCATACGGTCGATCAGAATCAGCGTAGGCGTTCCGCGCATTGCGTAGCGCACCATTGTCGATGGCATGGCGCCCCCATCCGCGTGCCGGTCAATGCCGACCGGAAACGTAACGCGAAATTCATGCAAAAACGCCTTAAGACTGGCTTCGCGCATTGCCTCGTGATGCTCGAACACCGTGTGCAGGCCCATGACCTGCACTTCGTCGTGCGCGAACAATTCGTGGATCCGCTGCGCCTGCGGTACACCGTGAAGCACGCAGCCCGGACACAGCATCTGGAACGCATGCAATACCACCACCCGTCCGCGCAGATCGGCCAGGCGCAACGGTGCCGGCGTGTTGAGCCAGGCGGCCGTGTCCAATTCTGGAGCGGCTTCAAACTGCGGATCTACTTGCGCCATTGGCTGAACACGAAGTCCTTGTCGCTCTGCGCAGTATGGCACTGAAAGCACGCGGCAGCAGCATTGGACCCCACCGCGCGATCACGCGTGTCGCCTTTGAAACCCTCGAACCCCCAGCCGCCGGTCTGCTTGTACTTCCGTGCCTGCTTTACCATTACCCCCACTACTTTGCGCTCGCCCTCCTGCACCGCACTATCCGCGGACTTGGCGCTAAGGAGGTCGAACACAATCGCGGCGCCATCGGGGAACTTGCCGGTCTTGTAACCTGTCATCGCCTTGGGGTTGGCGTAAATGTGATGGATACCGCCAAAGGCATCGTACAGCGGATGCCCTTCATTGATTACCATGCTCTTCACGTGTGTCCAGTTGCGATAGCCTTCCGGGTACGGCACTTGTGCGGCCGCGCCTTGTGCCAGCGAACCCGCGACGAGCCCTGCAACGAGAAATGGCATTTTCTTCATGACCGGCTCCTATAATCTAGCGATAAGGGAGCGCCGAGCTTATTCACCGCTGCGGGCGGTGAATAGCGGGAACTAAATGGTGGGGTACTTACTTTTTGGTCTGCATCGAAGTTTATGAAGGAGAAAACCATTTCCACAGCAGTCCCGCCGATAGCCGCAATGGTGGAAAACATCGTCGGCTGCAAATGGTCTCTCGCCGTACTCGGTTTAGTGCAAAAAGGCATCCATCGCCCTGGTGCAATGGAACACGCCATCGAGGGGCTGACTGCGAAGGTGCTCAACGAACGCCTGCGCAAACTTGTGCGCTACGGCATTCTGGGCAAAACCAGCTATCCAGAAGTGCCGCCGCGTGTCGAGTACCGTCTTACTGATTTCGGCAAACGATTTGCGGCCATACTCGATCAGATTGAAGTGCTGCAAAACGAACTGCACCGGGAGCGCCGGTGATCATCGGTATACGCGCGTTGACTCCGCCCTCAGCCCAAGGATCCATTTCACTGCCCTGTCCCCGATGGGGCCTGCCGGATGAGTGCGGCCGTGCCGGCGGTGGCACAAGTGGCGGGCGCTGCGGCCCGCGAAGACTGCCGGGACGGTTTGCGCAGTTTCGAGGAAAAGCGCGCGCCACAGTTCCGCGGCAAGTAGTGATGGTCAGCGTCCTGAGTGCACTCTCGTAAAATCTCTCGTCAAAACACTCACCGCAAAGGACGCAAAGGACGCGAAGGAAAAACTAGAACGGGGAAACGCGAACTGGACTTGAAGTGGCGTAGCTGTTAATCGATGTGCCCCGCCAACTGTCACTTCGATGGCTAATCGGCCAAATGAATGCCTTTAATGCGGGCATTTCCTTTTCTTGCCTTTCCTTTGCGTCCTTTGCGGTGAACGCGCTTCTAGCCTTAGACAATAGAGCCGTCTTTGGCGAGGCGGATGCCGGAGACCTGCCAGCGTGCCGTCGCCGGGAAGAAATTACGATACGAGGCCCGGCTGTGGTCAGCGGGTGTCAAGCAGGAACTGCCGCGCAGCACATACTGGTTCACCATGAACTTGCCGTTGTATTCGCCGACCGCGCCTTCAGGCCGGACATAGCCCGGATAGGGCGCGTAGCTCGTCTGCGTCCATTGCCATGCGTCGCCGAACATCTGTTGCAGGCCCGCCGCATTCTTCGCGGGACGCGGGTGCAGGCGATCGTGTCTGTCCGCGGCGTCCGCCTCTGCGCGCGTGCCCGCAGCGTTTTCCCATTCCGCTTCGCTCGGCAGGCGCGCGCCGGCCCAGCGCGCGTAGGCATCCGCCTCGAAGTAGGAGATATGCACGGCCGGCGCGACAGAATCGAGCTCCCGCTTGCCGCTAAGGGTGAATTCACCCCAGCGATCGCCCTCGCGCGCCCAGTAGACCGGATGCGTGAATTTGTTGGCCTGCACCCAGTCCCAGCCATCCGAGAGCCATAGACTGGGATCGCGGTAGCCACCGTCCGCAATGAAATCGAGGTATTCGCCGTTCGTCACCAGGCGTGACGCCAGGGAATAGGAATTCAGATATTGCTTGTGGCGTGGGGACTCGTTGTCGAAACAGAAGCCGTTGCCACCGTGCCCGATCTCGACCAGGCCGCCGTCGAACGCAAGCCATTCGAATCCAGCAATGGCGGGGGAACTTACTTCTTCCAGCTCGCTATAGGCCGGCTTCAGCGGATTCAGCGAAAACAGATGCTTGATGTCGGTCAAAATCAGTTCCTGGTGTTGTTGCTCGTGATGCAAGCCCAGGTCGACCAGCGTGCGGAAGGCTTCCTCGTCGCCGCCGCGCGCAAATATTTTCTCCATGCGCTCATTCACATTCTTGCGGTAGAGCAATACTTCCTGCAGGGCGGGGCGCGTCAGTAGTCCGCGCTGCGGGCGCGGATGCTTTTCTCCGACGCCGTTGTAGTAGGAATTGAACAGCACCCTGAACGCCGGCAGGAAAGGCGTGAACGATTTCTCGACCGTTTCGAGGACGAAGGTCTCGAAGAACCATGTGGTGTGCGCGAGATGCCACTTAACCGGGCTCGCTTCCGGCATGGACTGTACGCAGCAGTCTTCTTCGGATAGCGGTTTCGCCAGATTGAAACTATGGGCACGGATACTGGCGTAACGGCTACGCAGGTTCTCGCCCTCCACCGCTGCGCGGCCGTGTGCGTGTGGGTCGATGGCGTGGGGTCCGCGTGGATCGTTCACCGGTGCTCCGGATCACGCGGTGGCGTAAAACAACGCGAACCAGTTGCGTTGATCGGTCCATGCCGTGACACTCCCGAAGCCGGCCCGACGCAACAGCGCGCCGAATTCCTCGAGGCTGTACTTGTAGCTGTTCTCGGTGTGAATTCGCTCACTGGCCTCGAAGCGGCGCGATCCGCCCGGCCAACTCACATCGACCGCCAGCCGGGTATCCACATGCATTTCTGCTCGCGACAGGGTCTGATTGAAAAACCCGCAGTGCCGCCAGTCGCGCACATCGAAGTCCGAGCCCAGTACTGAGTTCACGTTGTTGAGCGCGTTCAGGTTGAACGCGGCTGTTACGCCGAGCGCATCGTCATAGGCCGCATCGAGGATCGCCTTTTCCTTGATCAGGTCCACGCCGATCAGCAGGCCGCCGTGTTGCATGCATTGCCGCCGCAGATCGGACAGGAAGCCGGCCGCGTCAACCGGCGTGAAATTGCCGATCGAGGAACCGGGATAAAAAAACAGGCGCCCGGCATCGGGAACGGAATCCGGCAACGAGAATCCTTCGGACATATCCATGCTCAGGCCGGTCATGCCGATGGCGGGAAACTGGTGACGCAGGCGGACCAGCGCGGTTTCCAAATAGGCGGCGGAAATATCCACCGCGACATATTGGGCCGGCTTAAGGGCCCCGAACAGGCTGGCCGCCTTCTCGCAATTTCCTGCGCCGAGATCGATCAGCGTGCGGCCGCTGCCGACGACGCGCGCAATGTCGCCGAGGTGGCGCGAGAAGATCGCCGCTTCGGAACGGGTGGGGTAGTACTCGGGCAAATGCGTGATCGCTTCGAACAGTTTCGAACCCAGCGAGTCGTAGAAGTACTTGGAAGGTATCCAGGCTTGCGCCGCGTTCAGACCGGCGAGCAATTCTTCGCGGCCATTCCACAATCCCGCGATAGCCTCGCGATTGCGGAATCGCAGCGCGTCCGTTGTTCTCCGGGCTTGTTCGCGCCGCGGGTTCTCCCGCACAAGTTCCAAACTTCCCATGTCCGGAATCTCAACGGTAATTGCGGTCTTATTTTCGTCCAACTGCAGCATGTCGGGGGGTTCCTATTTTTGGGGATTGTCGAGCCGGGCAGGACCAACATGTTAGTCCTTTCCCGTGCGTCCCATCGGCGTCTGTTCGATCATCGAGTCGACCAGCTCCTGCGAATCAGAGATTTTCCGTAGAAGGCGCGCTGTTGACGTTTCCGGTTGGCGCCGGGTTTCGGAAGGCAACGACGCTCAGAAGTACCAGCGCACTTCGGAGTAAAGAGCCGTGTTCTTTTCGAGCAGCCCGTATATCGTCTTGTCGGTACCCCTGAAATAGTCGTACGCGGCGATGATCTTGACGCTGTCGCTCCACAAATAGACCACCCGGGGACGCAAGGCGTAGCCCTGGCGGTTGAGCAGGGTGATGGCGGCGAATTCGGCTTCAAGCGTCTCGTTGAACCACTTCTTGTCGATGCGCAGGCTCAAACCCTGCTAGCTCCGGTCGTACTGGTTGGTGATCACAGCCTCCTGGACGGCGATTGCGCGCGTGACCGGATCGGCGATTAACTCGGGATTGCTGTAATGCGACACTTCGCGGGCAAAGGCCTGCACGATCACGGTGAAGTTGTCCGGGTAGCCGCGCTCCACGCCGAACACGCCATAGAAGAACGGATTCTTGATGAACGGGTTGGTTCCATCCGGATCGTCGGTGCGCACGTAGGCGCCTTCCAGCGCAAAGCGGTACGATCCGCTGGTGGTCGCGGCGTCCGCGCCAAGCACCCGGATGCGATGGTGGTCCAGCGTAACCACCTGCCCCGCGGCCGTCAGGGGGCCCTGCGAAATGTCGCCGTTCAGGTCGAAACCGTCGAACCAGGACACCGACCAGTCGACGGCCTTGCCGGATTGGTCAAGTTTCAACGCCCATTGCTGGCGGCTGTCCGGAATGTTTTCCTGGTACACGACGCCGGTACGAGCGCGAAAGGAGATCACGGTCGGTTGGAATTCAGGGATCCAGATGCCGGTCAGGCTGGTCGCGGCGTCGAAATGCCATGACGCCTTGGCAGCCAGCGAACCGAAACGGTCCTCGTCGATGTCGGCCGCCAACAGTGTCGTATCGCGGGGCGTCAGATTGTCAGTCGGATTGAAACGGTCGGCCCGTCCCCAGGCGATGATTTGCTTGCCCACGCGGTAGTCGAAATTTCCCTTGCGCCCCTCGACGTAGCCTTCGCGCAGGCGGCTCTCGTCGCGCCGGTCTCCGAATACGTCCTCGCTGACGAGATAGCCCTCGGCGAACAGCCCGATACCGGAACCGAGCCTCTTGTCCAGCTTCAACCAGGCCGAGGCGACGCCGATGTTGGTTTCGTCATCGAGCCGGCGATCGGACGTCCAGTACCCGGCGCGCAGCGAGCCGGTGATGCCCGCCTGCGTCATTGCCATGCGCAGGCCCGGCTGCTCTTTCGCTCCGGCAGCGCCGGATTCGGGCGGGGCGAGCGGCGGTTCGTCGTCTTCCCCCGCGGCGGGTGCCGCGAAAGTCGAGGCCGGGGCGGTACAGAACAGGGTTGCGAGCCACAGTGCCCGTAACAGGCGCCGTGCCGGAAGTGGCCCCGCGCCGGTCACTGTTGCTCCATGTAGCGGGTCGTGAAGTAGTCGTCCTTGACGCCGGTATTGGACTTGGATTCGTCGACCCGGATTTCGGTCGCGTGTTCCGTCTGCACATTGCGGGTTTCGAGCAGGAACGCCTGGTAGCGCTGCTTGGCTGCGTCCGCGACTTTGTAGTTCGAGAATTTGGCTTCCTTCAGCAGTTCGCCTGACTCGTCATAGATCAGTGCCTTCACCGTCACAAAGATATCCTTCTGGATCCAGTTGATCCGTTTGGAATAGCCGGTGTTGGACTTGATGGTGTCGTTCTTCGGGGTGGACTCGATCACGTAGCAGGGTTTACCGTCGACTTCCTCTTCCTTGGTCAGCGTGTGGTTCCACTCCTTCGGTTTGTGGCCGATCACGTCGCCGTAGGAGAAGTCCGTGCCGACGAAGCTGTCCTTCTTGTTGCTCGAAATAAGCCGGCGAACCTTCTTGGTGCTGGGCAGGTAAATCCAGATGTCGTCGTCCTTCTCCGAATGTTCGATCAGGAGTGACACGGTGCCTTTCACGTCGGTGGGCTCGAGGAAGCGGGTCATGCGCATGTTGTCGATGCCGTTGCCCTGCAGCTTGGACGTGCCGAACGTTTTGCGCACCCGTTGTTTGCCCTGCTTGTTGGTCAGCGTCATGGTGTTCTGGGAAACAGAATCCGAATATTTGTTGACGATGAAGTTCTTTTCCATGATTTCCAGCGGCGTCAGGGCGTGGGCCGGGGTAGGCATGCCGACCAGTGCGAGCGCGATGCCGAACGCCGCAATCGCCGGAATTACGGCCGATGCGGCCGTGGCAGTCGATTTCATTGCGCCTCCGTTGAAAATGAACTTGGGTTTGAACTTGAATACCAGCGCCGGCATCACGGTAAGCGCAGCCGTTACGCTCACCAGCATTGCGGTGCCGATGAGGATCGCATTCCAGGTGTGGGGGTAATAGCCGCGCGAGAGCGCCTGCACGGCATAACCGCCCGCCACCGCAGAGGCCACGAACAGACAGGCCTTGCCGGCCGTGTTCAATACCTGGCGGAAGGCCTCCTTTTCCTCCGTGCCTTTGGCGATCTCTTCGCGCAGGCGGAACAACATGTAAATCGCGTAGTCGGCGCCGATGCCGATGGCGAGCGCCGAGGTGAGTGCAATCGGGATATTGAGTTTGAGCCCAAGCAGGCCGAGCAGCCCCATGTTGACCAGCACCGAAAGCAGCAGCGGCGTGATCACCAGCAAACCTGCGACCGGTGAGCGGAAAACAATCGCGGCGATCAAAAATACGACCCCTGCGATTTGCGCGACGTTCAGGATCTTGTCCTTGACAATTACCTCCGTAATCGCCGCCGACTGTGCCACGCTGCCGCCGACATTGACCTTGATATTGGGCGGGAACTTCTCCTTCGCGAAGGCCTGCACATTTTTCCACATTGCGAGCATGTCCACCGTGCTGTCGCTGTGCGAGAACACCACCATGTTGGCAAGCTGGTAGTCGTAATCGACGTAGGTATCGAAGTCGCCCGGTTCGCCCGACATGGAATACAGCAGCAGGTATTCCGCAATGGTCGCCTGCTGGTCCGGTATCTTGAAGTAGGCCGGGTCGTCGCCATTCATCGACTGGTTCATGCGCTTGATGAATTCCGCGAGCGACATGACCTTGCCGATGTGCGGTTGCGTGACGATGAAGGCCTGCAGCTCGTCCATGGCCTTGAGCACCGCCGGATCCTTGATGGCATCGGGCTTGTCGCCTTCGATGAGGATGTAGACGTTGTTGGTCCCGGCCATGCGCTGGTTCAGCTTCGCGTCTTCCTGCAGCAGCGGCAGGTTCGGGTCGAAGTATTTTTTCAATGCGCTTTCCACGCCCAACCGGCTCATGCCGAAAAACGCAACGACCATGACGATGCCGGTGATGATGAAAATGCGATTGCGGTTGGGGCCGACGATGGTCCTGGCATAAAACGACGTAAGCCGGTCCCACAAACGCTCCTCGCGTTCCATGCGTGCTTCCCTCTGCCCGGGGGGCGGAAGCAGGGATCGCAGGGCCGGGATCAGCGTCATTTCGACGATCAGCACGCACAGAATGCCCACGCCGGAGAAAAAGCCGAACACGCGGATCGAGATGATGTCGAAGATCATCAGCGACAGGAAGCCGCACACGGCCACCAGGCCGGCGAGAATCATGACCGGGCCGATTTTGACGATCGAATCCACAACCGCCTGGCGATTCAGTTTTGTGTCTGCCTGGACACCCGGTGACTGCGGCCTGATCCAAAAGCGGACAAGGCGCCAGATTCCGTCAAAGGCCATATGGGCGATGTAACCCAAAACCAAAAACAGGATCGTCAATCCCACAAGGATGCCCGTGCCCTTCAGTGACAACATCGAGGCAAGCATGCCTTTGAGCGGCGCCAGCCAGACCAGGAAAAAGAGAGCGCAAAAAATGAAGACGAAACAAACCTGCAATGCGATATTTTCTGTGGTCCCGGTCTGTTTCCATGCGGTTTCGATTCCGCTGTCGGGGTTCGGATTCAGGCGCGCGTATTCCTCGTAGTAACGTTTAAGCAACTGCACCGCATGCCCCGCTCCCACCGCAAGGATCAGGATCGGCGTGGACATGTTGAAGATGTCGAGCGGCACATTGGCCAGGCCCATGAAGCCTTTCGCCCACTGCACCGCAACCAGCGGCGTGACCAGCGGCAGGATCAGACCCTGTATCGTGCGGAAGGCCTCCCAGTGGATCAGGCCGATGACCACCAGTGCCGCCAGCATGAGCATGGGTGTGCGGCCGGCAAAGCGCTCGAACATCGCCAGGAACGGCGGGTAACCGCTCACCATGATATCGACCGAATCGTCACGCTCGGCATCGACGATGGCGTTGATCTTGTTCTGCACGAAGCTGAACCCGCCCTTGACGTCGGGTCCGTCGGTCGCTTTTCTGTCCCGCACTTCGGCCAGGATGACGGTGGTCTTGAAGTCATTGGAAACGACCGCATTCATGTAAGCCGTGTTGCGTTCCAGCGCATTCTTCAGTGCTGCCATTTGCTCGGGGGTGGCCGGCACGTCGGCCATCATCTGCTTAACCTCCATGCCGTCCTTCGTGCCGCGGATATCCTTCGCGCGGCGCGCCGCGACCGACAACAGGTTGGTCTTCACCACGCGCGGCGTCTCCCGCAGCTTGTTCGTGATGCGCAGCACCTTTTCCATCACCTTGGGCTGGAACACATCGCCCTGCTTGGGTGTGATGCCGATGACCGCCACATAGCGCGAACCGAACACCTCCTCGACTTTCAACGTCGTGGCGATGAACGGGTGGGACCGGGGAACAATGTTGTTCGGGTCGATGATCACCGTCAGGTCTCCGCCCTTCAT
>JANOGH010000098.1:0-6677 GCA_031414075.1 Betaproteobacteria bacterium
AGTTCCAGCAGGGTAAAACCCCGGTCGCCTAGAATCGCCGCACGACGTCTGGTTGAAATTTTATCGTGCAATGGCAGTGCCCCTTCCTTACCGGGGACAACCCCGTTCCGCTGTTTTGATGTTCGATGGAATGCCGTGGACTTTACTTTCCACAGATGACAATGCAATGACGGAGACACGATCCGCTCGACGCAAATATGTCACACGCCGTAGTACGTTCGAATCATTCCCGCGTGCACAGGGGGCGTCTGTCGCCTATCATTCACATTCACCCGCGTCGAGCAATCCGGAGAACAAGAATGAAAATCGAGAAAATCGAGACCTTGGTCCTGCGCATTCCCTATACCACCGGCGGCCCGTCGGACACCGAGGTCTGGGGTGGACTGGCCTGGCAGACCGCGGATGTGCTGCTGGTCAAGATCAGCACCGACGACGGCGTCACCGGCTGGGGCGAAGCCTTCGGCTACAACGTCATCCCGGCCACCAGGGTCGCAATCGACCAGATCCTGGCCCCGATGTGCATCGGCCGGGATGCGCTGGCAATCGAGGACCTGACGCAGCAAATCCAGCAAAAGCTGCACATTTTCGGGCGCAGCGGCCCGATCATCTTCGGCCTGTCCGGCATCGACATCGCGCTGTGGGATATCGCCGGCAAAGTGGCGCGCCAGCCGTTGCATCAATTGCTCGGCGGCGGCAAACCGCAACTGACCTGTTATGCAAGCATGATCCGCTACACGGATCCGAAGGTCGTGGCAGCCAACGTCGAACGGGCGCTGGGCCAGGGCTTTCGCCACATCAAGTTGCATGAAATAGAAGTTGCGCCGACGCGCGCGGCCCGCGATGCCGCCGGTGAAAGCGTGGACATCATGCTCGACGTGAACTGCCCATGGACGCTGCGCGAAGCGCTGGACATGGCCGAAAAGCTGCGCCCGCTGAACCTGCGCTGGCTGGAAGAACCGGTTTGGCCGCCGGAAGATCACACGGCACTGGCGCAAATTCGCGCCGGCGGCGGCATCCCGATCGCCGCTGGAGAGAACGCCACCACGGTTGCGCAATTCAAGCACCTGTTCGATGCCGGCGCGGTGGATTTTGTGCAGCCCAGCCCGGCCAAGATGGGCGGTGTTTCCGAACTGCGCAAGGTATTCACGCTTGCCGCTGCGTACAACGTCACGGTCATGCCGCACAGCTTTTATGACGGCCCGGCCTTCCTGGCGGGGGTTCACGTCAATGCCGCGCTGGGGCGCGGATCGATGGTGGAATGGCGATACTTCGATCTGGAGGCGCGGCTCTATGGCAATCAGGCGATTCCCCAAAACGGATCGATTGCCGTACCGCAGGCGCCCGGGTTGGGATTCGACCCCGATCCGGAAATCATCCGCCGTTATCGCGCCGACTGATCGGATGCGGCGTTGTTGCGAGCAGGACTGCGCATTGAAAGCCTTCCCCTCTTCCTTTTTTCTGCGTACCAGAATTGCGGCCGCAGCCGTGCTGCTGGCGATGCTTTCCGGCTGCGCCGCCTTCCGCAGCTATGACAAAGAACTGGGCCGGGCGCTGGGTCAGGTGTCGGGCGGCAGCGTGGACGGCGCCATCCGGGTGCTGGAATCCAATAACAATAACAAGAGCAAGGACCTGCTCTACTACCTGGAGCTGGGCGAGCTGCAGCGCCTGAAAGAGCGCTATCAGGACAGTCAGCAATCCTGGATGGTGGCGAACGAGCGCGTGCAGGCATGGGAGAACATGGCGCAAACCGACCCCTCGAAGCTGCTCCCGGGCGCCGCCGCCTACGTGGTCAACGATAAGGTGCGCCCCTACGAAGGGCACGACTACGAGAAGGTCATGCTCCTTACGAATATCGCGCTCAACTACCTGGCCCTGGGTGACTACGAGAACGCGCGCGTGGCGATCAAGCAGACGCACGAACTGGAAGCCGTGATCGCGGAACTGCGTAGCAAGCAGACCGCCAAGGTGGAGCAGGCTGCCAGGAAAGAGGGTGCTCGCACCAACTTCAAGGAGCTCAACGGCTATCCGGTGCAGAGCATCGACAGCCCCGCGGTGAACGCCCTCAGAAACGGCTACCAGAGCGCGCTGTCGCATTATCTTGCGGGTTTCGTCTACGAGTCACTGAGAGAGTCCAGCCTGGCCGCAGCCGGTTACCGCCTCGCGAATGAACTGCAGCCCGATCAGCCGCTGCTGGAGGAAGCGCTGCGCGGGCTGGACCAGCGCGTGAGCGCGCCCGCCGACGGGCTGATCGACGTGCTGTTCGTGATCGGGTCCGGTACCGCGCCTGCGCTGCAATCGCGCCAGTTCTCGCTCCCCATCCCGGTCAACCGCACGCTGGTCCTGATCCCGATCTCCTTCCCGGTGATGATAGCGACCTCAACGCCCTACCTGCCGGGCCAACTCAACATGGATCGCGGTCCACCGCTGGCCGTGGCGCCGATAACCAGCATCGACCTGATGGCGCGCCGCGCGCTCAACGACGACATGCCCGGCATCATGCTGCGTGCCACGATTCGCTCGACCGCCAAGGCAGTGGCGCAGTACCAGTTGCAACAGCAGGCGCAGCAGCAGAACAACAGCCTGTTCGGGTTGACCGCGCTTGCCGTCACAATCGGTTCGCTGGCGACCGAATCTGCCGACGAGCGCACGTGGCGCACACTCCCGTCGGAAATCGCCATCGCCCGGGGACGCCTTGCGCCCGGGGCGCATACCATCACGCTGCAGACCCCGGAAGGCGTGCGCAGCGTGCAGCTGAACCTGGCCGGGCGCTACGCCGTGGTAGGCTTACGTCTGCTGCGCCGTGAGCTCTTTGTGCAGCCCCCGGAAGCTGCGGCCCCCGGGGGCGGCCAGCAAGCGACTGACGCCCGAGCCGCACCGGCGCCGTCAACTGGCGGCAGGCCGGAAACGTTGGAGCAGCAACCCCACACCATGGAGACCTCAGAATGAAGCGGACCTGGACGATTATCGTACTGCTGGTGGCCGCGCTCGCTGCAGGCTGCGGCACGAAGAAGGGCTTCGAGAAGCCTGGCTTCTCCTTCGGTTGCCCGATCGGCGACGCCAAAGTGAGCTCGATGGAGGACCTGGTCAGGCTCAAGGTCGTACACGAAGGCAAGCGCACGACCATCGAGGCGACCGAGATGCGCTGCACGATGACGGGCGATCTGCATAAGGTCGACGTCAACCTCAACAATGACAGCTCCCAGGTCAAGCGCATCACTTACAAGTTCCGCTGGATCGACCGCGAGGGAATGCGGGCATGGGAGGAGGAAGTCTGGAAGCCGCTGCTTATGTACGAGAACAGCAACCTGACGCTCAGCGCTGTGGCACCGACCAACAAAGCCGTCGACTTCCGCCTGGTCCTGCTGAGCCAGGAGTAGACGCGGTCGCCACGACACCCGGTACGATGCCCCCCCGTGCGCCGGAAGCGTATTTTGCGAAATGGAGAGTATCCAATGATCGATTTGAGCCGTCCCCCTCGCCTTTTTGTCCTACCACTGCTCGCTGCCCTGGCGCTCGCCGCCGGCTGCGCCGCCGAGAAAACCCGTTACGGCGATGCGCGCAGCGTCGAAACCGTGACCAACCAGTTCGGCTCCACGGACCTGCAGATGATCGCCGAATCCATGACGCGCTCGATGCTCAACGCGCCGGTGGTGGCGGCAGGAGATCTTCCGATCGTGACGGTGCAGGAGGTCAAGAACAAGACCAGCGAGTACATCGACACCCGCACGATCACCGACTCGATCCGGGTCGAACTGCAAAAGAGCGGCCGGGTGCGTTTTGCAGTGGATGCAGCGGCGATGGATCAACAGATCGAGGAACTGAAGCGCCAGCAAAGCGACTACTACGATGCCAAGAAATCAGCCGAAACCGGCAAGATGGTCGGCGCGGCGTATCGCCTCGAGGGCAACATCACTTCGATCGTCAAGGAAGCCAAGGGCGTGAAGGACGTGTACTACAAGTTCAACCTGCAACTCTGGAACGTGCAGAACGGCTTGCTGGACTGGACGGACGAGAAAGAAATCCGCAAGACCACCAGCAAGTGAAAAAGCGAAAACTTTTCGTGTAACGGATCAATCGCTCATACCTAGCGCTTCGGCCATCACGTGATAGATCACGTGCTGCTCGAGAACACCGCGAATCAGGTGAGCCTGCGGGCCGCGTGCGTAAATCGCAACATCCTCGCCGCCATGCGTCTCGCTTTCCATCGGCAAGGTCGATTCCTGCAGGTAGTCCGGTGCCGTCGTGTCCACGCCGGCCAGATCCGGCCGGCCGTTCGTTATGCCGTGATAGCCGGGGCCGTGGTGCGGAAATTTCTTCGACCCCTCAGGCTGCGCTATCGACTGGCCGGTATAGCCGGGGCCGTTGACATAGCCGAGCGTGGTATACGGCTGGCCAAGCGCGTCCTTCGCATATTCCCTGGTGGGATGGCCGGGTTCGATCACTTTGCCTAGAATCGGGTTGCCGCGCCTGGGATAACCGGCGATGGTAAAGGTGTGGCTGTGGTCCGCGGTGACGATGATCAAAGTGTCACGCGGATCCGAGCGCTCCATCGCGAGCTTCACCGCACGCGCGAACTCAACGGTATCGGTGAGTGCGCGAAACGCGTTGCCGGCATGATGTGCGTGATCGATGCGGCCGCCTTCCACCATCAGGAAATAACCTTTTGGGTGCTGCGCAAGAATATCCAGCGCCTTGCCCGTCATTTCCGCGAGCGAGGGCTCCCCGGCGCCATCCTTGCCGCGATCGTGCTCGTACTGCATGTGCGAAGGCTGGAACAGGCCAAGCAGATGCCTGACCTGTTTGGTGTCCACCGCATCGAGTTGTGCCTTGTTCCAGACGTAAGCGGATTTCGGGTAGCGTGTCCGCCATTCCTTGGTCAGGTCGCGGCCATCGTGGCGCTCACCGGTCTTGTCCGGGTATTCCGGATCGTGCACTGTGCGCGGCAGGAACTTCACCCGTCCCCCGCCCAGCGCCACCTCCAGTCCATTGCCGTGCGAAAACTCGATCAATTGCCGCGCAATGTCGGGAAAGCCGGCTTCGTTGGCCGCATCCGGCTGGTCGGCGTCGCTTTCCCAGTCGCGGTCCGGCGAATGCGCGTAGCACGCAGCCGGCGTCGCATGGGTGATGCGGGTGGTCGTGACCACGCCGGTGGCCATGCCGCGATCCTCCGCCCGCTCCAGGATGGTCTTCATCCCGTTGTCTGCCACGGCGCGGAAATCGCCACGCGCGACCCGGTCGTTCACTGAAATCAGGCCGTCATTGGTTTTCATGCCGGTCACGATCGCGCTCATGGTCGGCGCGGAATCCGAGGTCTGCTGGTTCGCACTGTAGGTCTTGGCCAAAGCGACGTAAGGCAGCTTCTCAAATGAAAGCTGATTCTCCTCTCCGGACATGCCGCGCTGCTGACCCTCGAAGATGCGCGCCGCGGTGACGGTGGAGATGCCCATGCCATCGCCGAGGAACAGGATCACGTTCCTGGCGCGACCCATGAACGGTTTTTCCTGCTTGGCTTTTTCCACCGCGGTGCGTCCGCTGCGGAACCACTCTGCGGGCGATTGCGCGCCTGCCACGCCAAACTGCGATGCCAGCATGGCGGCGGCGATAGTTCCGAGAATAATTTTATCGGTCATTCGAGTGGTCCCAGTGCAGCTGCATAGCGTTGGGCGCAACGCATTCCGAAGGCGTTCGGCTGCAGCGCCGGCGCGCGGTCGAATACTTCCCCGAGTCCGAGGCGCATCGCGGCAATGCGCTTGCCGTAAGTGTGCAACGTATCCAGCGATTGCATGACGAAGACGATTGCCGGCAGAACCTCGCGATAGAGCGCCTCGGCATGGGTCTCCGCCCCTTCGCGCAGAAGATCGAATATGCGCGCCTGACGGTCGAACGTATCGGCGGCCGGAATCATGCCTGAACACCCGGCACGCAGGTTGTCGATGAGTTCGAGTCCGCCGCGGCCATTGAATACCATGATGCGCTCTCCGGCCTCGTCGATGAATTGCCGGATCGAAAGTGCCGGCCCTTCCCCTTTGAGTATGCGAAAGTTCGGATGGTTTCTCGCCAGCGTTCTTACGCCTGCCGGTGTCAACCCCACGCCGAGGTACTCCGGCGCGTTCTGGATGGCGACCGGCAATTCGACGCGATCGGCCACCGCACCGAAAAAGCGGATGAAGAATTCCTCGGGCACGCCGCGATCCGGCGGCGGCTGCAGAATCACCCAGGACGCGCCACGCGAATGCGCGAATTTCGCGAACTCGACCTGCGCATCAACTGTCGATGCATTCACCGTGATCGCCAGCGGCAACCGGCCGTCGAGTTCCTCGGCCACCCAGTCCACCAGCTGGCGCCGTTCGCTGTCGGAGAGCTTGTTGACCTCGGTGCCGAGCCCCAGCACGGCCATGCCGTGCGCACCGTTGTCGACAAAAGCCTGTACCTGCCGTCGGGTAGCCTGACGGTCCAGGCCACCCTGCGCGTTGAAAAAGGCATACAGCATCGGGTAGATCCCGTGCGGCATGTCGTTATCGTTCATCGCGAATCCTCCCGGTCTGCATCCTATACTCTCACTGGCGCCGCCTCAAATGCCGCAGCCATGATGGAGAAACGGTGTACCATTTTTCCATCATCGAGCGAGAGAAATCCATGCTCAAGGCCCTCGAGATTTATAATCGCTACTGAAAGGG
>JANOGH010000099.1:0-3697 GCA_031414075.1 Betaproteobacteria bacterium
GTGCCGCGGACTTGAAAGGTCGAGCCTGGATTGGACTGATCGGGCAAGCATCATGCCCCTCACATTCTGAGCGAAACCAGCCTGGCAGGCAACCCGCTGCCAGGTCCGCAAAACGGATGCGCTGCAATGTTGTAGGTTTTCATAATACGTTCGAAATACCTAGACCTTTTACCGCAGAGGCGCGGAGGCACAGAGAAGGGCGCGCAGAGAAAACCAAATCTGGTCGAAATTCAGTGGAGATCAATTGGATCCCAATCAATATCCGGTACGCTGCTGCTGTCTTTCTCTGCGTTTCCTCTGCGTTTCCTCTGCGTTTCCTCTGCGCCTCTGCGGTGAAAATGTGGTGTCTTAAATTGAAGAAGCGATCGCTTTGCCCATGTCTTCGGTATTCGCTTTGCCGCCGACATCGGGTGTACGCGGCCCATCCTGCAGGCACTGCTCGATCGCCTTGACGATCGCCGCGCCAGCCTGCGGATAACCCAGGTGATCGAGCAGCATCGCGCCCGACCAGATCTGTCCGATCGGGTTGGCGATCTTCTTGCCGTAGATGTCCGGTGCCGAGCCGTGCACCGGTTCGAACAGCGATGGAAACTGCCGTTCGGGATTAATATTGCCCGACGGCGCGATGCCGATGGTTCCGGTTGTCGCCGGCCCCAGGTCGGAAATAATGTCGCCGAACAGATTCGAGGCGACCATGACATCGAAGCGTTGCGGATTCAACACCATCTGAATCGTCAGCCCGTCGATGTGGTACTGACTGGTCTTCACCTGCGGATAATTCTTCGCCATCGCGGCAAAGCGCTCGTCCCAGTACGGCATGGTGATCGAAATCCCGTTCGACTTGGTTGCCGAAGTCACCAGCTTGCGCGGCCGCTGCATTGCCAGCTCGAAGGCGTACTTCATGATCCGGTCCACGCCTTTGCGGGTGAAGATGGATTGCTGCATCGC
Source organism: Betaproteobacteria bacterium (assembly GCA_031414075.1). Taxonomy (GTDB): domain Bacteria; phylum Pseudomonadota; class Gammaproteobacteria; order Burkholderiales; family JACQAP01; genus JACQAP01. The sequence goes on from JANOGH010000099.1 coordinate 949, forward strand.
CATCTCGCGATCGGTTCCCTCGAAGAGACGTCCGCCGACTGCGGAGTATTCGCCTTCGGTGTTCTCGCGTACCACGTAGTAGTCGATATCGCCCACTTTTAGACCAGACAGCGGCGGCGTGATTCCCGGCATCAGCCGCACCGGGCGCAGGTTCACGTACTGGTCGAAGCCGCGCCGGAACAGGATCAGCGAATCCCACAGGGAAACGTGGTCCGGTACCTTGGCGGGCCAGCCCGTCGCGCCGAAGAAAATGCAGTCATGGCCTTCGATCTTCGAGCGCCAGTCGGGCGGCATCCACCAGCCGTGCCGGGCGTAGTTGTCGCAGCTCCAGTCGAAGTGGTCGAAGGTCAGAGCGATGCCGAACTTCCTGGCGGCGGCTTCGAGAACGCGCACCCCCTCGGGCATGACTTCCCTGCCGATGCCGTCGCCGGCGATTACTGCAATTCTGTAGATTTTCATTTAGAAGTTAACGTTGTTCTTGCCCTTTAGCTTGAGGATCCTGCGCGCGTCGTCCGGCGTAGCGACTTCCAGGCCCAGTTCTTCCAGGATGCGGCGGATCTTGGAGACTTGATCGGCATTGGTCTTCGCCAGTTGTCCCTTGCCGATCCACAGGCTGTCTTCCAGGCCGACGCGCACATTGCCGCCCAAGACTGCGGATTGCGTAGCGATGACCATCTGGTTGCGTCCGCCGCCGAGCACCGACCACTGGTACTGATCGCCGAACAGGCGATCCGCCGTGCGCTTCATGTGCAGCACGTCCTCGGGGTGCGGGCCGATGCCGCCGCGAATGCCGAACACCGACTGGATGAACAGCGGCGGTTTCACCAGACCACGGTCGAGGAAATGTGCCGCCGTATAGAGATGACCGATGTCGTAGCACTCGATTTCGAAACGCGTGTCGTTGTTGCTGCACGACTGCAGGATGTGGGCAATGTCCTTGAAGGTATTCTTGAAGATGCGCTCGTCCGAGCCGGCGAGGTAAGGCTTTTCCCAATCGTGTTGCCATTGCGTGACACGGGGGATCATTTCGTACAGGCCAAAGTTCATCGAACCCATGTTGAGCGAGGCGACTTCCGGCTTCAACTGCAATGCCGGCTGCAGCCGGTCCTCGATGGTCATCGTCGGCGCGCCGCCGGTGGTCAGGTTGAGCACCACGTCCGAGGCGGCTTTGATCTTGGGCAGGAACTGCATGAACATCTTCGGGTCCTGCGTTGGACGCCCGTCCTTGGGTTCGCGGGCATGCAAGTGCACGATCGCCGCGCCGGCTTTGGCTGCGCCGATCGCCGCTGCGGCGATCTCATCCGGCGTTATCGGCAGATGCGGCGACATCGAGGGCGTATGGATGGCGCCGGTGACAGCGCAGGTGATGATGACTTTGTTGGCCATTTCCTAACTCCTCCAGTCCAAATCAAGTTCGTTTGCCGCCAAGGCGCCAAGAGCGCCAAGAACATCAAATTGGCAACCTCAACGTCAAGGAGGCTCCAACGACCCGTCTCGGGGACTGTTACAGTCTCGCAACCGGCTTCCCGATGAAACAAGTCGTTAATTTTGTATCTGGGTTCTCTTGGCGCTCTTGGCGTCTTGGCGGCTAAAGTGTTTCATGCTTTCTTTTCCATTTCGCGCTTGTGGGCGATCAGCGCCATCAGCCGGCGGTCGCGCCAGGCTTCGCGTTCGGCGTGATCGTCCTGCGGCATGATCCTGCGGCGCTCGCCGTCGACCTTGGTTACCAGCGCGTCATCCCACGGCTCGTTCTTTACGTTGCTCATCATGGCGTGCAGTACCGGGCCGTAACGCTTCGCATAGTCTGGTATGCCGCCGGGTGCGTTCAGATCGATGGTCTCGAACGGGCCCATGAACGACCAGCGCAGGCCGAGGCCGTCCTTGAGGCATTTGTCGAGATCGTCCACACAAACGTAGTCCTCCTTCACCAGCCGCCAGGATTCCAGCAGCAGTGCCGCCTGCAGGCGGTTCAGGATGAAGCCTTCGATTTCCTTCTTGACGGTGATGGCAACCTGGCCGACTTTCTCGTGCAGCGCGCGCGTTTTCGCCACGACATCGGCGCTGGTCCACGGCGCGGGTGAAATTTCCACGATCGGCACGATGTGCGGCGGATTCACCGGATGGGCAACGATGCAGCGATGACGGCCTTTGAGGCCTTCGCTGAAACGCGAGGTCTGGATCGTCGATGTCGAACTGGCGAGAATGCAATGGGCCGGGGCCGCATCATCCATCTGGCGATAGACTTCGCGCTTCACGTCCAGTTTTTCCGTGGTGTTTTCCTGGACGTAGTCCGCATCCTTCACCGCATCCGCCAGCGTGGCCACTGCGGTCACGCGTTGCGCCACAGCGTCGGCCGATTCCCTGATCAGGCCGAATTCGTGCAACTCTTCCAGGCCTTCCCTGATGAGTGCGATGGCTTTCTCCGCCGCGCCGGGTGCGGTATCGAAAAGCTTGACCGGATGGCCGGCGCGCGCAAACACCATCGCCCATGCACGACCGATCAGACCCGAACCGATGATTGCTACCTTCTCCATTTATTGTCCTTATCAATGTTAAAAAACCTCACCGCAGAGGCGCGGAGGCGCAGAGAAAACCACGCAAAGGAAAGCAACAGAATATTCGTAACAACATTGTGGACGCAGTTGCGTTGGCCCCCGAGCCAGGAGTCTACTAAACGAAGTTATCGTGACTTCCTTTGCGTTTCCTCTGCGCCTCCGCGCCTCTGCGGTGAGATGTTGACCTAATCCCT
>JANOGH010000100.1:0-2442 GCA_031414075.1 Betaproteobacteria bacterium
GGACATCATGTCGGTGCCACTGACCCTGTCGCGCTACAAGATGGACAACTACCTGAAGGAGATTTTCCTCGACAGCGATACCAAGATGTCGCTGCTGTCGGGCGCGCCGTTCGACGATCCGAGCTGGTGGCTGCTGTCCAATGACGCGATCCAGAACGCCTGCCGTGCGGTGAACAAGATGGCCGGCAACACCCGCATGCTCGGCCATACGATAATCACGCCCAAGTATCCGAACTGGATGGACGAAGTGGACCGCGGCATCGAGACCTTGCATCCGGTGTCCTGGAAGTCCTACACCATCGGCGATCCGTTCGGGCCCTCCAAGTTCGCATGGCGCCTGGATGACGAAAAACTGATGTACCCGTTCTACGAGAAGGCGATCAAGTCCGGCATCAATACCATCTGTATCCACAAGGGCCTGATGCCGCGCGACTACGAGAAGGCCTTCGCCGGAACCTGGGAAAGTGCCACGGTGAAAGACCTGGGCAAGGCCGCCAAGGATTGGCCGGGAATGAATTTCGTCATTTACCACTCGGCGCTGCGGCCCTGGCTGGCGGATCAGCCGGACAAGGACCTGCAGTCCTTCCTGGACACGGGTTATGTCCAGTGGGCCACCGACCTGGCCCGCATTCCGGAGAAGTTCGGCGTGACCAACGTGTATGCCGAAATTGGCAGCACGTTTGCCAGCACCGCCGTGACCAATCCCCGGTTCTGCGCCGCCTTCATCGGCCAGTTGGTGAACCTGATGGGAGCGGAGCGCGTGGTCTGGGGTACTGACTCGGTCTGGTACGGCAGCCCGCAATGGCAGATCGAAGCCATGCGCCGCATGGAGATCCCGGACGACATCATGAAGAAGTTCAAGTTCAAGACGAAACTGGGCGGCCCGAACAGCGAAGTCAAGCAGAAGATCTTCGGCCTGAACTCCGCGCAACTCTACAGCCTGGACATGAAGCTCGGGGCAAACAAGCCCTTCACCCAGGACCAGATCGCCCAGATCAAGGCGGACTACATCGCCATGGGCGGCGAGCGCAGCAACGCCGCTTACGGTTATGTTGCCAACAGCAACACCAATTACACGGGCATTCCCGCCGTCTGAGCTTTCTTACTATTGATCTTTCCCTGATTCACATCAGTGAATTAGATCAGCCCTCACCCTCTCCGCTATTCATACGGCCCCTCTCCCCCCGGGAGAGGGTAGGGTGAGGGAGGCGCAGCCCCGGGAGAGGGCCGGGGTGAGGGATTGAGCGTTCTAACTGTCATCAACTACGAAACGCTCAACAACTTCAAAGCCGGGGTTCGCCCCGGCTTTTTTTTGCCTGCGCCGCGCGTTCAGCGCTTGAGGATGCAGGCGACGCGGAATCCAACCTGGTAGTTGCGGAAGTTTTCCACCTCCGCATAACGGTAGGCTGAACGCGAGGTGGACGGACCATCCACCCAGGCCCCGCCGCGCACCACGCGTTTTTCGCACGTGCCGGTGTGTTTCCGCACCGATCCGTCCGTGGGGGCGCCCTCGTAGCCGGCCTGGTGGCAGTCCTCCACCCACTCGCGAACATTGCCCAGCGTGTCGTGCAGCCCGAATGCGTTGGGCTTGTAGCGGCCGGTCGGGGCATTCTCGCCAAAGCCGTCGTTGCACTGGTGATGCGACCAGACATACATCGGGTGGGCTTCCTTGCCGGCTTCGTCGTGGGTGTTGGCATACTCGCAGGCGCTCCTCGATCCCCAACTGTCCGGGGCCTCGCCCCAGAACCAAGGCGTTTGCGTGCCGGCGCGCGCCGCGTATTCGTACTCAGCCTCGCTGAGCAGGCGGTAAGGCCGGCCGGTAGTCTCGCTCAGCCATGCCGCATAGCCCATGGCATCGCTCCAGGAGACATTGATTGCCGGGTAATTGCCGCGCCCGTAGCCATCGTCGTCGGCAGCCGGACACCGTCCTGCCGCCGTGCAGGCATCCCACTGGTCGAACGTGACTTCGAACTTGCCGACGCCGAACGGCTCGGCGAAGCGCACCGTGCGTTGTGGTTTCTCGTCGGTGTGGCCGCTCTCGGCCTTCGCGGAACCCATCACGAATTCGCCGGATGGAACGACCACCATTTCCGGGCAGCGGGGACAATCGCGAAATTCAGTCTTCGGCACCGGCTCTGCGCCTGCGGTGGCGGCGGACAGCAGCGTGGCAAGAAAACCGACGGTAATGGGCGCCAGGCGGCGCGGGCATTTCATGCTTGTCGACATGGTTCCTCCTGAGGCAAACGACGCCCAGAATACCCATGCTCCGGCAAACTCGAATTGACCTGCGTCAATCACTCGAACAGTTAAGGAGCCGAACTCCTGCGCCAAGTAGGCGACCGCATCAAATTGAATCGAGGAATTTAAGAAGCGCTTCCCGATCGGCCTTGGGCATGCTGCGAAATGCCTCGCGCGAGGCCGACGCCTCGCCCCCATGCCAGA
>JANOGH010000101.1:0-15998 GCA_031414075.1 Betaproteobacteria bacterium
TTCCTTAAGTGACCCCGGCCACGCAGGAGTGCGCGCGGCTGTGGGTCGCGAAATCAGGTGAGCGTGCTTGCCGGATTCGAAGCGCGGAGCACGTGCAAGGGTGCGGATTGGATTGCACCATCTTGGCTGGTACAATAAAAATCCGATCAGGGTGATGTGACCGCGCATAGTTGGCGCAGTAGATCGACGGTGGCTGTAGCTCAGCTGGTAGAGTCCCGGATTGTGATTCCGGTTGTCGTGGGTTCGAGTCCCATCAGCCACCCCATCGTCCTTCGTTTTCCGCCGCGTTTCTCGATGATCCACAAGTCATGATAGTCCTGCGCACATTGCAGCTGCGCCGCGGCGTGAAAGTGCTGTTCGAAGACGCCAGCCTGACGTTCAATCGCGGCCAGAAGATCGGCGTCACCGGTGCCAATGGCACCGGCAAATCCAGCCTGTTCGCGTTGCTGCTTGGCGAACTGCACCAGGATGCGGGCGATCTCGAGATCCAGCCAGGCCTGGTTGTCGCCCACGTGGCACAGGAAACCCCCTCCACCGATCAGCCCGCCATCGAATACGTTCTCGACGGCGATGCGGAGTTGCGCCAACTCGAGAGCGACCTTGCCGGCGCGGAACAGGCGCACAACGGTACGCGCATTGCCGAACTGCACGAAGACCTGCACCGTGTCGGCGGCTATGCGGCGCGCGCCCGCGCGGCGCAACTCATGCACGGACTGGGATTCGACGATCCCGAGATCGACAGGCCGGTCGAGCAATTTTCCGGCGGCTGGCGGGTGCGACTCAACCTGGCGCGTGCGCTAATGTGCCGTTCCGACTTGTTGTTGCTCGACGAACCGACCAATCACCTCGACCTGGATGCAATCATCTGGCTCGAGCAATGGCTCTCGGGCTATCCCGGCACGCTGTTGATGATTTCACACGATCGGGAATTTCTCGACACCGTGGCGAACGCCATCTGCCACATCGAGGGTCAGCGCCTGCGCCTGTATGCCGGAAACTATTCCGCGTTCGAGACGCAGCGCGCGGCGCAGCTCTCGCAGCAGCAGGCGACCTACCTGAAACAGCAGCGCGAAATCGCGCACTTGCAATCCTTTGTCGATCGCTTCAAGGCCCAGGCCACCAAGGCGCGGCAGGCACAGAGCCGCATCAAGGCGCTTGCGCGCATGGAGAAAATCGCCGCCGCGCACGTGGATACGCCGTTCGAGTTCGCCTTCCGCAAGCCGGCGGTGCAATCGGATCCGATGCTGAACCTGGACGGCGTCGAGGCCGGATATGGCGATATCGCGGTGCTGCGCGACATCCGGCTGACGCTGCGTCCGGGCATGCGACTGGGCCTGCTTGGCCGCAATGGCGCCGGCAAATCGACGATGATGAAGCTGCTGGCCGGCGTGCTCGCGCCGCTGGCCGGCGAGCGTGTCGAAGGCAAAGGGCTGCAGATCGGTTATTTCGCGCAGCACCAGCTCGAACAACTGCGTCCGGATGAGAGCGCGCTGTGGCATCTGACGCGGTTGTCGCCGAAGACGCGCGAGCAGGAGCTGCGCGATTTCATCGGCGGTTTCAATTTTCACGGTGATGAGGCAACCGCGCCGGTGGGGCCGATGTCCGGCGGCGAGAAGTCACGGCTCGCGCTGGCCCTGATCGTCTGGCAGCGACCCAACCTGCTGCTGCTGGATGAACCGACCAACCACCTGGATCTGGAGATGCGCTACGCGCTGACCCTCGGACTGCAGGATTACGACGGTGCGCTGGTGCTGGTATCGCACGATCGCAGCCTGTTGCGAGCGACGGCCGACGAGTTGTGGCTGGTCGACGAAGGCAAGGTGGTGCCCTTCGACGGTGATCTGGAAGACTATGCCAAACGGCTGCGCGCGAAAGAGCAGGCGCAGACCGTTGTCGCGCAGCCGGCAGTCAGCCGCAAGGAGCAAAAGCGTCTTGAAGCCGAAACGCGCAATCGCCGCTTTGCCCAACGCAGACCGCTGGAAGCGCGCATAAAGTCCGCCGACAAGGAAATCGAAACGCTGGGGGCCGAAAGGTTGCGCCTTGAAAAGATGATTGCCGCACCCGATATGTACGGCGAAACCAGAAAGGACGACCTGAAGCGCTGCCTGCTGGAGCAAGCGCAGGTCATGAAGAAGCTGCAGAGCGCGGAAGAGCGCTGGCTTGCGCTTTCCGCTGAGATCGAGGCGCTGGCTACGAGCAGTTAGACAACGCAGGGCAACCCCTGAACTTGGGTGCCGGACGACCCTCTATTGAGCGTTCCGTAATTGATGACAGTTGAAACGCTCAATCCCTCACCCCGACCCTCTCCCGGAGGGAGAGGGTGAAGGTTGATCTAATTCACTGTTGTGAATTAGGGAAAGATCAATAATGACTGGTCTGCTTTTTGAGAAAGGGTAAACCGTGTTCAAACGCATTGTGCTGTTCCTGATCACCAATCTGGCGGTCCTGTTCGTCCTCAACATCACCATGAGGATTCTTGGGGTCGATCGCATGCTGGCGCAATCCGGCGGTGGCCTCAACCTGGGCGCGCTGCTGGTGTTTGCGGGTGTCATCGGGTTCGGCGGCTCGCTGATTTCGCTGGCAATGTCGAAGTGGTCGGCCAAATTCATGACCGGCGCGAAGGTCATTGAAAATCCACGGACGGAGGCAGAACACTGGCTGGTCGAGACGGTGCGCCGGCAGGCGCAACAGGCCAACATAGGCATGCCGGATGTTGCCATCTATGACGCCCCGGACGTGAATGCGTTCGCCACCGGCATGAACAAGAACAACGCCCTGGTCGCGGTGAGCAGCGGTCTGCTGAACGGCATGACCCGGGACGAAGCCGAGGCCGTTCTGGCCCACGAGATCACGCACGTCGCCAACGGCGACATGGTCACGCTCGCACTGATCCAGGGAGTCGTGAATACGTTTGTGATCTTTCTGTCTCGCATCATTGGCAACCTCGTGGACAAGGTGGTGTTCAAGACCGAGCGCGGCAACGGCCCGGCATTCTGGATCACGTCGATCATTGCCGAGCTGGTGCTGGGCATCCTCGCCAGCATCATCGTGATGTGGTTCAGTCGTCGGCGTGAGTTTCGCGCCGACGCGGGAGGCGCTTCGCTCGCCGGGCGCGAAAAGATGATCGCCGCCCTGCAGCGGCTGAAACTGGCCCACGGAGCACCTCAGCTGCCGGCACAGATGCGTGCCTTCGGCATCTCCGGGGGACAGGGCGGCGGGCTTGCGCGGCTGTTCATGTCGCATCCGCCGCTGGACGAACGCATCGAGGCGCTGCGCGCCGGTCGCTGAAACCCGGATTTGCACGAAACAACGCCCGCGCAAGCGGGCGTTTTGTTTCCGACGCTGGCGAATGCCCCCGGTCGATGAATGCACTGGATCGATCACAACGTGCGTACGCGGAGCGAGAGCGTTTGCCCGGCTTCGCGCTCCAGCGTCAGCCGTTGTGATGGCGCGCCGGCCAGCGCCGCGAGCAGCGGCAGGGCGCGTGCGCTTGGATTACCGGCGCGAAGGCGTTCCAGGGCCGCATCGCTCATCCGCGAGACTTCCTGCGGCTGCGCATCCATCGTGACTTCGAGTTCGCCGATCGCGTGGCCTGTGCGATCGCGCGTGAATAGCAGCGCGACGCCGAACGGCTGGTCTATTCGACGCACGCTGCCGATTGGTTCGGGGTAGGGTGAGTCGTGCGCGACCAGCAGGACCTCCCGTCGATCGACCTGCAGTTGCGCGGCCGCCTCCAGCAGTCCAATCGCAAAGCCCCAGTCGAATCCGCACAGGCTGGTCGAGGGATGGTGCGAGTGCGCGGCGATGCCCCAGTAACCGGACGGTGCGTTGTGCACTGAATTGTGGAAGCGCGTGGGCGAGACCTGCCGGTCCGATCCGGTGAGCGTGATGCAGATGTCGTTGAGGACGTCCCCATCGCCTCCGGAAGAAACGAACACGGTTGCCACGGAATCGACCGGTCTGCCGGCAGACGTGAGGGCTTCGTGCGCGACAGCCAGGGCTAACTTGACCGGCGCACCGGTGCGCCGGCGCTCCACGGCCGGCAACAGATCCGCAACAGGCGGCGCAAGCGGTGCGGGTTCGTAAGTTTTTTCGCCTGCAAGAACAGCGCGACTGGCGGCCCAGCCACGCAACCCCGGCGCCAGGACTGCGGCGCTTTCGACAAACAAGTTCACGGTTTCACCCGCCCGATCAACAGGCTGCAGTTGGTGCCGCCGAACCCGAACGCATTGCTCATCGCGATGTCGAGTGGCTGGCGGCGATTGTCGAGCAGATATCGAAGGCCCAGGCTTGGGTCGACCGTGCGCGTGTTCACGCTGCCGGGCATGAAACCCCGTTCGATCGCCAACGCACAAATGATGGCTTCGATCGCGCCGCACGCACCCAGCGTGTGGCCGGTCCGGCCCTTGGTTGAACTGCATGGCGTATCGTTGCCGAACACGGCGCATACCGCCTTGTCTTCGGCCGCATCGTTGCTGCGCGTGCCGGTGCCATGCAGATTGAGGTAGTCGACCGCGCCGGGCCGAAGTCCCGCGCTCGTCAGCGCCTGCTCCATGGCCATGCGGGCGCCCAGTCCTTCGGGATGCGGAGTGGACATGTGGTATGCGTCGCTGCTTTCACCGACGCCAAGCAGCGCGATCGAATCCGCCGTCCTGCCTTCAGCTTTTTTTTCCAGCAATAGCATGCCTGCGCCTTCGCCGATGGAAATGCCATCGCGTTCGGCGTCGAAGGGGCGGCATCCGATCGGAGAGAGCAGGCCGAGCGAGCCAAACCCATATAGCGTGGTCAAGCAGAGACTGTCGACGCCGCCGACTAACGCCGCATCGCACAGGCCGGCCGCTATCATGCGCGCAGCGCTGCCGAAGGCTTTTGCGCTCGACGAACACGCGGTGGAGATCGCCATCGACGGTCCGTTCAGGCCGAAATAGGACTGGACGAACCAGGCAACCGAGTAGGTGTTATGGGTGGTAGCATAACGAAATTCAGCGGGTAGCGCACCGCTGGCGTCGCGCCTGCGGTAGGCCAGTTCCGTCTCGAGCATGCCCGACGTGCTGGTGCCGACGAATACGCCGATGCGGGCGGGACCGTATTTCTCGCGTGCCGCCTTCACCGCTTGGTCAAATCCATCCTGCTGCAGGCACAACTGCGCGATACGGTTGTTGCGGCAGTCGAATTCGGTCAGATCGGCGCGCACCGGCGCCAGCACGGCATCGGCTATCTGACCGACGAAAGTGTCGAGCCGGACTGTCTCGAATGTGCACGGGGCCAGCCCGGAGCGCATTTTGCCCAAGGCCTGCGCGGTGGCTTCGAGCCCGATCCCGGTGCTGCTGGCAATGGCGTAGCGATTGAGAAAAAGCGGTTGCACTCGATGGGTTCCTGTTCGATTCCAGGCTGGCAGATTCCGCGTTCAGGCCCGGCGTTCCGTCTGCCGAGGTTACGTGGCGCACGACATCGGCGTCAACCGGCATTTGTCCCCTTCATTGCGGCTGCGGACCGGGGCGAGAGGTTATAATTGCGCCAACCGGTAATCCCGGTCGACAACACGGGACCAATGGAAACAATGGACACAGTCGGGATCATGACCGCGCCGGAACGGGAGCTTGCGGAACTGATTGTGGCGGCGCTCAATCTGGAAATTCAGGCGCTCGAAATCGAGCCGGCAGCGCCGCTTTATCGCGAAGGCCTCGGTCTGGACTCGATCGACATCCTTGAGATCGCCCTTGCGGTATCCAAGAAGTACGGCTTTCAGTTGCGCTCTGATGACAGCGATAACGTCAAGACTTTCAGCTCGCTGCGCAACCTGAATGAGCATGTCCAGCAAAATCGAACCCGTTAGCCCTCTGCTCCGGACCGGTAGGACCAAGGTTGCGCTCCTGGTAGCGGGTGTGATCGCCTATCAGGTGCTGGTCTACTGCTTGATTGCCGAACAACCCGACGGCGGCCTTGGCGAAGGACTCATGGTCGCGCCGCTGCTGGTGGCGGTGGCCTTCGTTCTCGGCCGATCCCGGCGCGGACGCCTCCAACTGACGGCAATTGCTGTGTTCGGCATCATCGGCTTTCTGCTGTGGCGCAAATTCGGAGGGAGTCCGGCGCTGTTCTATCCAGTCCCGACTCTCACCGTCTACGCATTCTTGCTGTGGCTGTTCGGACGTACCTTGCGACCGGGACGGGAGTCCTTGATCACCCGGCTTGCGACCCATGTTCATGGCGAACTCCCCGCGGAGATTGCGCGCTATACGCGCCGGGTGACATGGGCATGGTGTGTTTTCTTTGTCGCCATGGCAGTGACGTCGATGCTGCTGTTCCTGCTGGGGCCGCTGCCGATCTGGTCGGTGTTCAACAACCTGCTGAACATGCCGCTGGTGGCGGCGATGTATCTCGGCGAATATGCCTGGCGACTCTGGCGCTATCCGAACTTTTCCCACGCCTCGATAGCCACCGTGTTCCGCGCCTTCTGCAATTTCGATTTCAACCGGCACTCGGCCGGCCGCTGAGCGTATGGCGCAAGTCGCGGCCATCAGCCATGCCGATGCGGCCGATGCGGTTGCCTACTGCGGCGCGCAGCCGGTGACTGCGGCACGCTTCCTCGCCGACGTGGAGCGGGTGGCGGAACAATTGCCTGCGCGCTCCTATCTGGTCAATTTGTGCATGGATCGATACCGGTTCGCCGTCGGATTGATCGCGTCTCTGATGCGAGGGCAGGTGAACCTGCTGCCGCCGAACCAGACGCCGGAAATGCTGCGGCAACTGCAGCGGGACTACGGCGATCTGTATGCCTTGAACGATGCGCCGCAAGAGTTCGGGACGGTCGAGCAGGTGCTGTATCCGCGGGCCTCGAAAGAATCCACGGGGCGATCTTCGCTACGGCAGTTCTCAGTGCCGGCGTTTGCCGAGGAGCAGGTCGCGGCCATCGCGTTCACATCCGGATCCACCGGCCTGCCGACGCCGCATCGCAAGACCTGGGGTGCGCTTGCGCGTGGCGCCACCGCTGAGGCCTTGAGCTTCGGTTTGCATCTCGGGCCGCCGGCGACGCTGGTCGGTACGGTGCCGCCGCAGCACATGTATGGCCTCGAATCCACCGTGTTAATGGCGTTGCGCGGCGGTATTGCGTTGCATGCGGGCCGGCCTTTCTATCCGGCCGATGTGGCCGCGGCCCTGGCCGGCATCCCCGGTGATCGCGTCTTAGTCACGACCCCCGTGCATTTGCGGGCGCTGTTGAATGAAGGCATTCCGTTGCCCCAACTGCGCATGATCGTTTGCGCCACAGCGCCGCTGTCGCCGGAGATGGCTGCGCAGGCGGAAGCGCGCTATCGGGTGCCATTGCACGAAGTCTATGGTTTTACCGAGGCGGGCATGGTGGCCACCCGCCGTACCGTGCAGGGTCCTGCGTGGCATTGCCTGCGCGATGTGCGATTGCGTCGCGACGGCGACGTGGTGATGGTTGGGGGCGGACATGTCGAAAACGAGGTCCCGTTCACCGATGTGATCGAGCCCGATGGCAATGGCGTTTTTATTCTGCACGGGCGCCACGCCGACCTGGTGAACATCGCCGGCAAGCGCACGTCGCTCGGTTATCTCAATCATCAGTTGAACAGCATCGAAGGCGTGCGTGACGGCGTGTTCTTCATGCCGGAAGAGAGCGGCGCCGGCGTTACCCGGCTGACGGCATTCGTGGTGGCACCTGGTCTTACGCGGCAGTTTCTGCTCGGCGCGTTGCGCGCCCGCGTCGACGCTGCGTTTCTGCCGCGGCCGCTGTACTTTGTCGATGCGCTTCCGCGCAACGCCACCGGCAAACTGCCGCGCGAGGTCTTGCTCCAGTATGCGCAGTCATGGTCGGGTGGGACGAAGCCGGAGGACGCGAATTGACGCAAGCCTGGCTGGAACAGCGCGAACGCTCCAATGATGCCGCTCTGAAATTTCTGGTCTGGCTGGCGCTGGGCCTCGGCCGGCCGGCCGGGCGCCTGCTGCTCTTACCGGTCTGTCTTTATTTCCTGCTGTTTTCGGTCAAGGGGCGGGCCGCGTCCAGGCAGTATCTGGGCCGGGTGCTCGACCGTCCGCCGCGCCTTGCGGATCTTTTCCGCCACTACTACAGTTTTGCGACGGTCGCCCTCGACCGCATGTTTCTGCTGCGCAACCGCTTCGCGCAATTCGACGTGCGGGTACATGGCACGGAAGTACTCGAAGAGGCGCAGGCGCGCGGCGAGCCCTGCTTGCTGCTGGGCGCGCATTTCGGCAGCTTCGAGGCGCTGCACGTTTTTGGCGAAGAGAAAAACTTGAAGGTTACCATGTTGATGTTCGAGCACGGCAGCCGGAACATGAATGCACTCGCCAGGGCGATCAATCCGGATCTGCAGAGGGCGGTGATCGGGATGGGTTCGCCCGATTCGATGATCAAGGTACAAGAGAGACTCGATCGTGGCGATTGGGTCGGCCTGCTCGGCGACCGCAGGCTCCATGATTCGGGCGCGGTGAGCGTGCCGTTCCTCGGCGAGCCGGCTGCGCTGCCGACCGCGCCGTTCCGCATTGCGGCGCTGATCGGACGGCCGGTGGTTCTGATGGTAGCCCTCTATCGCGGCAGCAATCGCTACGATCTGCACTTCGAGCGCCTGGTGGAGATGCCGAAACTCGATCGCAGCAGGCGCGACGCGATGATACGGGAGTGGGCGGCACATTACGCGCAACGCCTCGAGTACTACTGCCGGCTTGCGCCTTACAACTGGTTCAACTTCTATGATTTTTGGGCCGATGCCAATGCGCGGCCGTAACGATGTCCTTGCGGCGTTTTTCCTGGTGCTGACCGTGATTTCCGTCAGTCCGGCGCGGTCGGCGGAGCCGGCGGCTCAGTGGGGCATCGAGCGCTTGATGCGGCAACTGTCCGAGGTCGAGCATTTACAGGCCCGCTTCGTCGAGCGCAAATATCTGAAAGTCCTGAAGGCGCCGCTGGAACTCTCCGGCACGCTGACCTATACGCGGCCCGGGGGACTGGAAAAACGCACGCTCAAGCCAAAACCGGAAATCCTCACGGTGGTGGATGACAAACTCATTGTGGAGAATCCGGCGCGCGATGAGCGCCGGGTCCTGAAACTGCGGGATTTTCCGGTAGTGTGGGGTTTCATCGAGAGCATCCGCGCCACGCTCGGCGGCGACATCAAGGCACTGGAGCGTTTCTATCGCGTCGAACTCGAAGGTGGACCGGCGAAATGGCAGCTTTATCTCGCGCCGCGCGACCGCAGGATGAATGAAGTCATCAGCCTGATCCGCATCGACGGCAGCCAGGCGCGCATCGAGACCATCGAGGTCCAGGAAACGCGCGGCGATCGTTCGGTCACGAAAATCGTCGAGGCCGTTCCGTGAGATCGCCGGCGCTCGTGCGCGTCGGCATCTGGCTGGGATTCGTACTTGCCTGCGCGATCATCGTTGCAAGATCGCAGTACAGCGCCGATCTTGCCGCCTTTCTGCCGAGTTCGCCGACCCCGTCGCAACGCTTTCTGGTCGACGAACTGCGCGAAGGCGCGGTCTCGCGCCTGATCCTGATCGGTATTGAGGGCCACGATGAGGGCAAACTTGCGGCGCTCAGCCGTTCGCTGGCCGCGCGGCTGGAAAGGAACGACCGCTTCGTCTACGTCGCCAACGGCGCGCAGGACGGATTGCAGGCCGACGCCGAGTTCCTGTTGCGCAATCGTTACGTGCTCAGCCCGGCGGTCTCGGCGGAACGCTTTGCTGCGGCTGGCATCCGGCGCGGGCTGGAGCAACAACTCGACCTGCTCAGTTCGCCCACCAGCATGCTGATAGGCGATCTGCTGCCGCGCGACCCGACCGGCGAAATGCTGCAATTGATCGACCGGTTTCAGGGCCAGAGTGGACCGGACAGGCGCGACGGCGTCTGGTTTTCGACAGACGGCAACCGCGCGCTGCTGGTCGCGCAGACATACGCAGCAGGCTTCGACATCGATGCGCAGGAACAGGCACTGGCGCAGATTCGTGCCGCCTTTCTGGAGGCGGCACCGGAGCAGCATGCCGAAGACGCACGGTTGGTCCTTACCGGACCGGCCATCTTTGCGGTGGAGAGCCGTGCTGGCATCAAGCGCGATGCGATGCGCTTTTCCCTGCTCGGGACCCTGCTGGTGAGCGCGATCCTGTTGTTCGTCTATCGGTCCCTGCGTGTCCTGGCGTTGACGCTGGTGCCGGTGGTGAGCGGCGCGCTGGCCGGCATTGCCGCGGTCAGCCTCGTGTTCGGTTCGGTGCACGGCGTGACGCTCGGATTCGGGGCGACGTTGATCGGCGAGGCGGTGGACTATGCGATCTATTTGTTCACCAACACCGCGCCGGGAAGTACGCCGAAGATGACCTTGCAGCGCATCTGGCCGACGCTGCGGCTTGGCATGCTGACGTCGGCGTTTGGATTCGGCGCAATGCTGTTTTCCGGATTCCCGGGATTATCCCAACTCGGTCTGTTCTCGATTGCGGGACTGGTCGTCGCGGTCCTGGTGACACGCTGGGTGCTGCCCGAGTTGGTGCCGCAGGGTTACCACGTCAGGACCGCGGCCGGCCTGGGCCCGTCATTGATGGGCTGGCTGGCGCATGCGCACCGTTTGCGTTTTCCCTTGCTGGTGCTGGTGATTGCAGCGGTTGCATGGCTTACAGCCAGGGGATCGACCGTGTGGGACGACGAACTGTCGAGCTTGAGCCCGGCGCCGCTGCAGATGAAGGGCTCGATGAACAGATGCGCGCGGACCTCGGCGCGCCCGACGTCGGCCCGCTGATTGTGGTCAGAGGCGATTCCGAGCAGGCAGTGCTGGAAACCGCTGAGCAGGTTGGCGCCACCCTCGCTGCGCTCCAGGCCGAAGGGGTCCTCGCGGGATTCGATTCGCCTGCGTTCTATCTTCCCAGCATCGGCGCACAGCGTAAGCGGCAACAGGCAATTCCCGATGCGGTCACGTTGCAGCGCAACCTGGCCGTAGCCGCTGACGGTCTGCCGTTCCGTGCCGGCACTTTCGCTCCGTTCGTGGAAGATGCGCAGGCGGCAAAAAGCCGGGCGCCCGTGACTTCGCTGGATCTGATGGGCACCAGTCTGGGGCTGAAGCTGCAGGCTTTGCTCGCCCAGCGCCAAGGCGGCTGGTTTGCAATGCTGCCGCTGCGCGGGGTTTCCGACATGCATAGGCTGGAGGCAGGGCTGGCGAATCAGGATCGCTCGCAGGTGGTGCTTCTCGACATGAGGCGTGAACTCGACGAGTTGTATCGAGGCTACCGTCTCCGCTCACTCGGATTCGCCATTCTCGGCGTGGTGGCGATCGGGGTGCTGCTGATGGTGACGCTGCGCTCAGCGGCGCGCAGCTGGGACGTCGTGGCACCACTGGCCGCGGCCGTGCTGGTCACCGCCGGCATCCTGCTCGCGACCGGTGTACGCCTGAACATCTTCCATCTGGTGGCGCTGCTGCTGGTCGTCGGCGTCGGCTCGAACTACACGCTGTTCTTCGAGCGTGGCAGTCCGGGTGCGGCTGATCCGCAGCGCACTGCTACTTCGGTCTTGTTCTGCAATCTTTCCACAGTCGTCGGTTTTGGCGTGCTGGGGTTCGCAGCCACGCCGGTGCTCAGCGCCATTGGTACGACGGTGGCGACCGGTGCGTTCCTGAGTCTGGTGTTCGCGGCAATTCTCAAAGCGCGTTCGGTGCCGCCGGGCTGACGATTATTCGCGGTCAGCGGCGAGGAAGGTCGCGATCGTGCCGCGCGTCACTGGCGTTCCTTCCAGCGAGATCTCGACCCGGTAATGCGTCAGCGGTGGGGCAGCGGCTTCGAGGTTGACTGAAACCTGCAAGTCCCGGTCCGCCGCTATGCGCGCGGTGAAGAATGCGACGTCGCGCAGGGCAACCAGATAGCCGATGCGGGGTGAAGCGGCACCCGTATTACGCGAGCGCCGCAGGGCCTCCCATGCCGCTGCTGCCTGAGCAGCCGCTTCGATAGAAGCCACTGCCGGAGCGCTGCCATCGCAGACCAGCGCGCACTTACCCGGTATGCGCGCCGCGCAAGTCAGGCCGTCCGCCGTCTGCTGCAGGATCGACGTGAGGAAACGCATCGGCGGGCGGTGCGGCAGCAATTCGTCGAGCGGCCCGGCGGCGGCTACCGGCATCCCGGGAGCCGCGAATGGGGCGGTTGCGTAGCGCGGTGTTTGCGGCGGACCGAGAATGAATTCGCCATTGGCGACGAGGATGCCTTCGCGTTTCAGGTCGAACCGCAAACGCGACGCTTCCTGCTCGCGCGCCACGAGTTCGAGACGGTCTCCCGGGAAGACAAGTTGGCGCAGGCGCGCAAACGCGATGCCCTGAATCAAAATCGGGTTCCGCGTCTCGCGCGCCAGCGCGTCGAGAACCAGCGTGAGTTCCGCCACGCCCGGAAGAATTGGCCGTCCCGGGAAGTGCCCTTCGAAATAAACGCCGGCAGAGGGGACCTCGATTATCGCGTTCATGCCCGCCTGGCCACGATGGCGGCAACGACGAAGCTCGGATAGGCGTCACGGATCGCTGCGATATCGGGATAGATGCGGACGGCCTCGAAGCCGTTGGCCTCAAGAGCGGCAGTCCATTGTTCCGGAGTGAGGAAGCCGCCGTTCGGGCGCCAACCGGGCACCAGCACCGCATCGCGAAACGAACTCAACAGGTTGAACACCAGTTCCAGATGCAGCGGGGTATCCGAAGACGGCCGAACGCATTCGGCCATGACCAGCATACCGCCATCGCTCAGCGCGTTGCGCAGCTCGCCCAGCGTCGCTGCGAGATCGCGGGCGACGTGCAGAACGTTGACACCATAAACGAGGCAATAAGATGAGGGCGCGATCGAGGCGTGCGAAAACGGGCGGTCGATGTCCAGCGCGGAGAACATGAAGCGGCATTGCGGATGCCGTGCCACGAGATTGCGCTGCGCACGTTTGAGGAACAGCGGGGATATTTCCGTGAGGTGGTAGGACGAGATCTGCGCTGCGTGGCCGGTGCGTTCGAACTCGCCTAACAGCGTGTCCGCGCCGCTGCCCAGACCGCCGCCGATTTCCAGAATCGTAGCGACACCGCTCGGCAGCGCCTGTGCGGCCGCGATCGCCCCCACGGTATTGCTGATGGCGTAGAGCGGGTTGTCGTTGGAAAAGTACCTCACCCACGGAATGATGCCTTCCGGGCCAAACAAGGCCTGCTCGCCAGAAATCTGTCCACGCAGTACGGCGGGATAGTGCGCCGCCGCCAGTGCGGCGATTTCAAAGCTGGGCAGACAGCGTGGATCATGTGCCCGCTGCTTCTCGACAATCTCTTCCGGATCGAGCGCCGGCAAGGCCTGCTCGACTCGATAGAGGCGTTCTCTGTTCGCGCCGATCTTCGTGCCGATCCACTTGCGCGAGGCGAGCATCGTCAGGATCCATGACACCGGCACGAGCGCCATGCCCGGTGTCAGTCCGGCGCGCGTGACCGCCTGGGTTACGGTGGTCTCGTTCCGGCAGACCGCTTCCAGTCCGGTGGTTCGAAACAGCGAAAGAGTCAGCCGTGCGATGTACTCTTCGAACAGGTCGAAGGAAATGATGAAAGAATCGTCGAAATGGCGCAGAAGTTCAGGCGGATAAAGCGCCGCCCGCTCGTCCTGCCCGCTGCGCTGCGAAACATTTGGCATGGATTGGCGCGTTACCCGGGAGTGGAATCCGTGAACGTGATTGCTTTATTCATCGACGTTTACCCGGTTCGACGAACGCGAAAAAATGTACGACGCGGCAATGCCGACGGAGAAGGCGTCTTTTTGCCGCACCAGCGGACTTGTTTCGAACACTGCGCCCGCGAGTGTGTCGGCGCGCATGAAGCCCCCCACCCAGTACGACCGGTAGCGTTTGCTGAGTGCGGCGATCCACTGCATGCCCGCGTACCCGCCTCCGGCCTCGTATGCAGGCCGCTCCGGTGTGGCGAATTGCGGTGCCACGCCATAAAAATAATTGTGGTAGCGCTTGTTCCCGAACAGCGGTCCGGCAGCGAAGCCGAGTTCCCAGCCCGGACCCGGAAAGCGATCGTAAAAATCCACGTTGATCTGCGGCTGGAATACCCAGCCGACGTCGTAGGCGTGGGACAGGTCGGTGGCGATGACCGCGCGCACCGGTAATCGCAGGCTCAGATGAATGGTATCCGAGCGCAGCAGCATGACCGTCAGATTCGGTCCGATCTCCAGTGTCGGATCCAGATCGGGCATGCCGCGCCGCGCCGAATTGTCGCTGCTGTCCACCGGGATCGATCCGCTCACGCTCAGATGCAGGTCCAGCCGGTCGTCCTTGTAGAACTGGCCGCGGATGCTGTCGCGGTCGGCTTTAAGGAAATCGCCGCGATAAACGAAATAGGGGATCGGCAGGACCAGAGTACGCCGTTCGTCGGAGCCGCGGTAGTCCGGGAAGTCGAGCACAGCGACACCGGCGCCGGCCTCCCAAAGTGGCTGTTCCGCCGCGCGCGCCGTGCGCGGCATGGCTGTCACCATGGCCGCCGCCGCGGCTGCGATCAGCACGCTGCGCATCGAAACCATCACGAGGATCGAAACTCCGTTGCGCAGACCACTTCGATTTCCAGCAGCAGTTCGCGCCGGCAGATGTCGGCCTGCAGAAAGAGGATCGACGGTGCCGGGCCGAATGCTTCGCGCAGACGCGCTTGCGCAGTCGCACGGAACTCCGGCTGGCGCAGATAGACCTTGAACAGCAGTTCGGTATCCCGCCTGACATCGATCAGGCCGTGCGCACGGGCTTCATCCATGACCGAACGCAGATTGACGATGGTTTCGGCCGCCTGCGCGTCCGCATCTCCTGCATGCTGGCTCAGATGTCCGAAGATGGCGGCCGTACCGGAAATGTAAAGCTGCGACAGGTCATCCCACGACGTAAACAGGGCGCGCGAGAATGTCGGGCCGCGCGGACCGTACTGCGCGGGATAGGAATAGGCACTGACCTGGCGTGGATTCTCTATCGGAATGCCGGGACGCGGTGCGGCCAGAAAACAGATGACCGTGTTGCCGGAACGCTTGCCGACTGCGCTCGCGGCGGGCGCATCCGTACTGATGGCGCGTCCCTTGGCGACGAAAGCCTCGTGCCGGCCCAGTGAAAACCGCTTATAACGCTCCAGCGTCCCTTTGTCGAGATGGATGTCGGGCAGGTAGTGCCAGATGCGTATGAGATTCGGATAACCCAGATCGTCCAGGTGGTCGAAGATGCGGCAGTAGTCGTTATAGATCAGCGCATCGTAGGCAGCCCGATCGTCTTGCGGAATTTCAACGCAGCCGAACAATACCTGCGCGTTGCGCGCACTGCGGATACGCCCGCTGGCCCCGGTCTGCACAGGCGCTGCGCTGATCCAGACCTCGAACGCCTGCTCGGCGCCGATCGCCGGCATGTCCACCCAGGCCGATACAATGTCATTGTGGCCGGGCCATGGCTTGCCGAACCCGACGATGCCCAACACGCGACCGCGGTATTCGCCCAGCAGTGCACTCAGATCTGCGGCGCTGGCATAACGCAGACCGGCCACAGCGGTGATCTGGCGTATCACGATCCCGGCGATTCCGCCGATCGCTCGCGCAATGTCCGCCGGTGATGGCGCCAGGCGACGAAGCTGCGGCACGGATGCACCAGATTCAACAAGTAGTAGAAGCCCTTGAACGCGCGCAGGCTCCAGTGGATCGGCGTGCCACGGAACAAGTCGCCTGCCAGCATCGACAGCACGGCTTCCTGCATGCGCAGCCAGTTGCTTGGGGCCATGAACATTTCGCGCATCGTGGGAAGGGTCATGCGGTAGATGAACCACGAGAAGCTGCCGACCCCCGAGCGCACGCTGCGATCAAACTTGCGCAGCAGCGCCGGCGCCCGCACCGGATCGCGCAGGCTGGCGTCGACTGCGTCGGCACCCAGGAATGCACTGTTCATGGCCAGCATGACCCCGGAAGAGAACACCGGATCGATGTAGGCGAACGCATCGCCGATCTTGATGTGGCGATCGCCA
>JANOGH010000102.1:0-5537 GCA_031414075.1 Betaproteobacteria bacterium
CGCGGCGAAGTGGTGGGGACTGGTCGGCCTGGTTCCGCTCGGCACGGGTCTGATGGGTTCCTGCCCGTTGTATTCCATTTTGGGCTTGAGCACCTGCCCGGTCGCCAAGCAGGCCTGATTCGTCGATCCCCGTTGATGCTCCGGTCGGACGACCGACCGGGGGAGCATTGCTTTCTCGCGGCTGTCCGGGCGACGCTCAAGACGGACGACGGCGCGCTGATTTACATCTCGTATACGTGAAGTACGACGTTTTCGTCTTGCGCTGACGATCTTGCCGGGGTTCTTCCGGATTTTCGGGGGTGGCGAAGTCCACCCCTTTTTCTCGCCATATTTCTGCGTCAATCAACCAAGCCGCGTTGGTGCATGATCCCGGTGTATGCTGATTCGGCGGCCTGAACCTTTGCACTCCAATTGCCGACGCGCATGCGGCATCGCAAAAAATTTGGCTTATTGAGCCCTCCAAAATACATGACAGAACTTCAATTCAAAGTCGCTTCCCTCATCCCCACCCTTCTGCTCCGCTTCAAGTGTTCCCTTGTCCCGGAGGGAGAAGGGCTTTTGCCTCCCTCTCCCTCCGGGATACCCTGGCGCAGCCCGGAGTACCCGTTTAGAGGGAACGAGGGTGAGGGAAGAATGTGTCATGAATTACAGAAAGATCAATAGATCGACTAATGGCAAAACTGGATGAATGGGAGAAAAAAATGATCCGGGGACGCTTCCTGACGGTTATCGTGCTGGCATGGGCTCTCGGTGGCATATCGATTGCCGCCGAGAATATCCGGATCGCGGTGATCGATCCGTTCAGCGGTCCGGCTGCGCTGCAGGGTGAAATGGGAAGCCGTCACATCCAGATGGCGGTGGATGACATCAACGCGCGCGGCGGTGTTCTGGGCGGAACCAAACTGGAACTGGTGCTGCTCGACAACAAGTCCAGCCCGCAGGAAAGTCTGGTGGTCCTCAAGCAGGCGATCGATCAGAACATCCGCCTGATCACTCAAGGCGTGGGCTCGCACGTGGCGCACGCCATTACCGACGCCGTCCTCAAGCACAACCAGCGCAATCCGGGGCGCGAGATCCTGTACTTGAACAATGCCGCGACCGACACCGTGCTCACCGAAGAAAAATGCAATTTCTGGCATTTCCGTTTTGATGCCAACCTGGATATGAAAATCGACGCTTTGACAGGCGTGCTGTCCACACAGAAGAACGCGAAGAAGCTGTACATGATCAACCAGGACTACGCCTATGGACACTCCTTCAAGCGGGTGGCAAGGGAAATGCTCGGCAGGAAACGTCCCGACATCGAGATCGTGGGTGACGAACTGATCCCCCTGGGCAAAGTGAAGGATTTCGCGCCGTATGTTGCCAAGATAAAATCGAGCGGAGCCGATACGGTGCTGACCGGCAACTGGGGCAGCGACCTCGCGCTGCTGATCAAATCAGCCGAAGAGTCCGGCCTGAACGCGACCTTCTATACCAACTATGGTTTTCTCGTCGGCACACCGCGCGCCTTTGGCGCCGCCGGCGCTAACCGCGTCAAGACCGTGGCAGCCTGGAACGCGAACATCGCCGGCCACCCGCTGGAACGTTACGCACAGGACTACAAGAAGCGCTTCAGGGAGGACTGGGGATTCATGCCTTACAAATACTTCGTCGAGATGCTCGCCCACGCGATCGACAAGGCCGGCTCCGCGGAACCGATCAGGGTGGCAAAGGCCCTGGAAGACTTGCGCTACGACGGCGGCGTGGGAGAAGTGTGGATGCGCGCCGATGACCATCAGGTGATGATGCCGCTGTACGTTTCGAGTTTCGTCAAAGCCGGCACTGCCGACGTGAAGTACGACGCCGACGATACCGGCTACGGCTGGAAATCCGATGTGCGCATAGAAGCGAAAGACAACATTCTGCCGACCGTCTGCAAGATGGAAAGGCCGTAGATTTAGTGACGAGTGACGAGTGACGAGTGACGAGTGACGGGTGAACGCAAGATTCGGAGGGGCTTATCGCCGCGATCCCTCGACGAAGCCCCGCGCAAGCGGGGCTTTTCGTTTCGGATCGATTGACAGTGGGATTGCGGGCGGCTTCGGGGCTGAATTGCACGGGGCGGACAACAACCTACGCCCCATGGGTGGAGTTTCAAGCATAATCGCGCCAGTCCAACAACGGAGGCCACAACATGAAATCCAAATCCCGATCCTCTGCAAACAAGCCTGCCGCGAACGCGCGCAGGAAATTCCTGGGCCGCGCCGCCGTCGCCGGGGGTGTCGCGTTTGCCGGTCTGGCGGGATGCGGAAAGTCCGAGCAACCCAAGACCGCGAACCCGGCCGGGGGAGGCGCGCGCATTCAGGCCACCACACTGCGCATTCAGGCCGGCACGGGGGCGGGAGACCTGTTCTTCTCATTCGTGCAGGACTACGCCCGGATCGTTTCCGATTTGAGCGGCGGTGTGCTGAAGTTCGATGTGCTGCAACCCGGTTCGGTGGTCAAGGCTTTCGACATGGCGGATGCCGTGCACAAGGGCACATTGGACGCCTGCTTTGCCGTGCCTTCCTTCTGGTACAACAAGAATTCGGCGCTCTCCCTGTTTGGCACCGGTCCTGCGCTGGGTCACAACGCCAACACCTTTCTGTCCTGGATGGAGTACGGAGGCGGCAAGGCCCTCTATGAAGAAATCTACCGCGACGTGCTCAAGCTCGACGTCACGCCCTTCCTGCTGTGCCCCATGGGCACCCAGCCGCTCGGCTGGTTCAAGAAGGAAGTAAAGAGCGCAGCCGATTTCAAGGGATTGAAGTACCGCACCGTGGGGTTGTCCGTGGATGTGTTCACGGCCATGGGTGCGGCGGTGACGGCCATGCCGGGGCCGGACGTGGTGCCCGCGCTGGATCGCGGCGTGATCGACGCCGCGGAATTCAACAATCCGTCGGTGGACGCGGGCCTGGGACTGCCGGACGTCGCCAAGTTCTGCATGGTGCGCAGCTACCACCAGCCGGCGGAAGTGTTCGAGGTTCTGATCAACCGCAAAACCTACGACGCGCTGCCGGACGTGGCCAAGGTGGCCCTGCGTTATGCCCCCAAGGTGTTGAGCGCGGAATTCACCTGGAAGACCCTGGACGCCTACTCGCAGGCCTATCTGGACTTGCGCGACAAGAAGGGCGTGAAGTTCATCGAAACGCCCGAGGATGTGCTGCAGGCGCAGCTCAAGGCCTGGGACCAGGTTGTCGAGCAGAAGAGCAAGGAGAATCCGTTCTTCGCCAAGGTGCTGGAATCGCAGAAGGCCTATATGAAGCGCGTCGTCGGCTACCAGATCAAGTTCGACGCCTCGCCGTCGATGGCCTACGAGCATTTTTTCGGCAAGGCGTAGTTCTGCAGCGATGAATCGCTACCTTTTAGCCGTCGACCGGCTGAGCGCCTGGATCGGCAAGGCCTTTGCGTGGTGCATCGTCGGTCTCACCGCGATGGTGTGCTACGAAGTCATGGTGCGCTACGTTCTGCGCGCGCCCACGAGCTGGGGCCTGGACGTGAGCCTGATGCTCTATGGCACGCTGTTCATGATGACGGGCGCCTACACGCTTTCGCGCAATGGCCACGTCCGGGGAGACGTCCTGTACCGCTTTCTCCCGCCGCGCGCGCAGGCGGCACTGGATCTCGCGCTTTACCTGCTCTTCTTCATCCCCGGCATCACCGCGCTGGCGTGGTTCGGGATCGGGTTCGCGGCCGATTCGTGGGCCATGCTCGAACAATCGCAGACCACGTCCAATGGACTGCCGGTGTATCCGCTCAAGACGGTGATTCCCATTGCGGGGGCGCTTCTGCTTCTGCAGGGCATCGCGGAGATCGCGAGGTGCATCATCTGCATCCGCATGGGTGAGTGGCCCGCACGCCTGCATGACGTGGAAGAACTGGACATCGAGGAACTGAAGGCGAGTCTCGGCGATACCGGGAAGGCGGGCGCCGGAAAATGAAAGCAGCCCGCTTCGGACTCGTTTTTCTGGTCGCCGCGATCGCCGCCATCGTTCTGTTGCTGCTCATCCCCGAAGAGATCACGCGCGGCCACCTGGGGCTGCTGATGCTGGGCTTGATCGTGGTGGCCATTCTGCTCGGCTTCCCTACAGCTTTCACGCTGATGGGCCTGGGCATGGTGTTCGGCTTTTTCGCCTTCTACCGCGAGGGGCAGCCGGTATTCAGCAATCCCGTGTTCGACCAGATGGTGCTGCGCACCTTCGGCGTCATGACCAACGACGTCGTGATCTCGGTGCCGTTGTTTGTCTTCATGGGCTATCTGATCGAACGCGCCAATATCATCGATCGCCTGTTCCGAAGCCTGCAGCTCGCCCTGATCCGCGTGCCGGGCAGCCTTGCGGTGGCCACCATCCTGACCTGCACCGTATTCGCTACTGCGACGGGAATCGTCGGCGCGACCGTGACGTTGATGGGATTGCTTGCGTTGCCCGCCATGCTGCGCGCGGGTTACGACGTGAGGCTTTCCGCGGGCGTCATCACCGCGGGCGGTTGCCTGGGGATCCTGATTCCGCCCAGCGTGATGCTCATTCTTTACGGCGCCACGGCGCAGGTCTCCGTGATGAAACTCTATGCGGGCGCCCTGTTTCCCGGGCTGATGCTCGCGGGGCTGTACGTGCTCTACGCCATCGCGCGTGCCATGATCAACCCGTCGCTTGCGCCCAAGCCGCCGGCCGAGGAGCGCGACGTGCCCGCCGGCGAAGTGCTGCGCATGCTCGCCACTTCGGTGCTGCCGTTGGCGGCGCTGATCACGGCGGTCCTGGGCAGCATCGTGGCCGGAATCGCGACGCCAACCGAGGCCGCCGCGGTCGGCGCTCTCGGCGCGGTCATGCTGGCGCTGGCCTACCGCAAGCTCACCTGGGGGCGGCTCCAGGAGTCGGTGATTCTCACTGCGCGCACCACGGCCATGGTCGCCTGGTTGTTCGTGGGTTCGCAATTGTTCTCGTCGAGCTTCGCGCTGCTCGGCGGGCAGACGCTGCTGGAAGGATGGGTGCGCGCGCTGGACATGACGCCGATCCAGTTCCTGCTGCTGTCGCAGGTGATCATCTTCCTGCTGGGTTGGCCGCTCGAGTGGACCGAGATCATCGTGATCTTCGTCCCGATCTTCCTGCCCTTGCTGCATCACTTCGGCATCGACCCGTTGTTCTTCGGCATTCTGGTCGCGCTCAACCTGCAGGCCGCATTCTTGTCGCCTCCGGTGGCGATGGCAGGCTTCTATCTCAAGGGCGTAGCACCTCCGCATGTGACGCTGGGGCAGATCTTTTCCGGCATGATGCCTTTCATGGGAATTCAGATTTTCGCGATGCTGCTGCTTTATCTGTTCCCGGCGATCGGGATGTGGTTGCCGTCGATCCTGTACAAGTGAGGCCTTGGGGAGGAGCAAGCGTGAGCGTCGGTTTCGCGGCCCGATCGATCCCTTGTCCCGGCGCAGGGGGTCAGGTCTCCTATTTCCCATCAAGCCTCACCTCGCTCAAACCCGATCACCACCCGACTCACCGTCGAGGTCAAGGCGCCGAACG
>JANOGH010000103.1:0-5301 GCA_031414075.1 Betaproteobacteria bacterium
TCATTTATGTTTTGTCATGAAAATGTTAAACATATATAATTATCAAGGTATCCAAACACACATACGGCATAGCTAGTAGTAAAGCTTAGCATATCCCATTTAATTCATGTAATTTCATATCATGGAATTAATTAGGCTCAATTTGGTAAATAGCCATATAGGGAGGTGTATAATTTGAAAGTCACGTTGAGGTGGGCGTGCTTCCGCGGCTGGTGCACAGCCGCTTCGGCCTGCATGTGGTGGAGGTGCTGGAGCGCGAGCCTGGCATGCCGCAGTCTTTCGATTCGGTACGCGGTGCGGTGGCCATGTCGCTGCGCCAGCAGTCTTACGTCACGGCGGTGCGCCAGTACCTGCAACTGCTCGCAGGGCAGGCCGTCGTGGAGGGCGTTGATCTCGACGCGGCCGACACGCCTTTGATCCAGTAGCCGCGCTGCCATGGACGGAGCCATCATTGCGCGCGCGCTGCACGTACTGGGCGTCGTGCTGTGGATCGGCGGGGTGGCTTTCGTCACGATGGTGCTGCTGCCTGCGGTGAAGCGCTTGCGTGAGCCGGCCGAACGGGTCGAGTTTTTCGAAAGGGTGGAAGCCGGTTTTGCCCGCCAGGCACGGGTGACGACACTGCTCACGGGGTTGAGCGGGTTATATCTTGTGCACACCTTGGGCGCATGGAACCGATTCGCCGATGCGCACTACTGGTGGATGCACGCGATGGTCCTGGTCTGGGGCGTGTTCACGCTCATGCTGTTCGTACTCGAACCCCTGTGGCTGCATCGCTGGTTTCAGGCGCGCGCGCAGCGGAACCCGGACGGCACGTTTTCAATCATCACCCGGATGCATTGGGTATTGCTGGTGGTGAGCGTGATCACGATCGCGGGTGCAGTCGCAGGTAGCCACGGCTGGAGCTTCGGGCGGTGAGTTATGCGCTGCTGAAGTACGTTCATGTGACCGCGGTGATCGCGAGTTTCGCGTTGTTCTTCCTGCGCGGCGTGTGGATGATGGCGGCTCCCGAGAAACTCGCTGCACGCTGGGTGCGGGTGGTGCCGCATGTCATCGACACGATCCTGCTCGTCAGCGCGATCGCCCTGGCCGCGATGACGGCCCAATACCCGTTTGTGCAGCCGTGGCTGACCGCCAAGATTCTCGCGCTGCTGGTCTATATCGTTCTCGGCACCGTGGCCATCCGCCGCGGACGCACGCGGCGCGTGAGGATCGTCGCCTGGATTCTGGCGCTGAGTGTTTTCGGCTACATGGTTGCTGTCGCCCGTTCTCGCGTTCCGTTTCCGTGGGGCATCTGACGGTCGGACATCATTTTGACGGCCCTCTGGGGCAAGATCACAGTAAGATATCGCTCCGATTCAAAGGCCGCAGTCAAATCAAAGGCCGCAGTCAAAGTCGCCACCGCGGTACCCGCTCCCCGATGAGATGCTCGGGTTAGTGTAAAGGAGGTAAGGCCCATGGAGGGAAACCGTATTCCCGCACGGCGACGGCTTCTTCGCCTGCTCGCCGGGGGCATCGCGGGTGCCGTTTTGCCGGGCGAGGCTGCTACGCCCGAAACGCGGGGCAGATCCTCACCGCAGACCAGCGCTCCCAGACTCGCCGTCGCCTCTCGGACAATCAAGATCGGGATGAGTGCCGCCTTCACCGGGACGGCCGCCGCGCTGGGGACGGAACTGTATCGCGGCGCCCAGGCCTACTACGACGAAATCAACGACCGTGGCGGCATCCACGGCCGGCCCATCACGGTGGCAGTGCTCGATGACCGTTACGAGCCGCTTCCGTGCATCATGAACACGTTGCGTCTGCTGGAGGAAGAAGACGTATTTCTCCTCTCCGGTTACGTGGGTACGCCCACGCTGACGCGGGCTTTGCCCTTCATCAAACAGTTCGCAAACGAGCACGACGAGGATTTGGCCGTGGTCGGCGCCTTTACCGGCGCGCAGCCGCAGCGCGAGCCTCCGTACGGCCAGTACGTGTTCAACATCCGGGCCTCCTACCGTCAGGAGATGATGGCGCTGGTGGACCAGTTCTGGCGCGCCGGTGCACGCGAGTTTGGCGTTTTCTACCAGATCGACGCCTACGGCAGGAGCGGAACCGACGGCGTATCCCGTGGGCTCGCCCGGCGGGGCGCGACCATTGCCGCCGAGGCGACCTACGCTCGGGGGGCGCGGTTCGAGGACGACATGAGCCTCGCCGTCAAGACGTTGCGGGAGGCCAACGTCGACGTGGTCCTGTGCACCGGCGCCTATCAGGGCTGCGCGGCGTTCATTCGGTCGGCCCGGGACCTCGGCTGGAACGTTCCCATCTCCAATCTATCTTTCGTCGGCTCGGAGGCCCTGCTGGGCCTGCTCTCCGAACATGGCCGCAAGACCAGCCGGGATTACACGCGCGCCATCATCAACTCGCAGGTGGTCCCGAGCTACGATGACCTGACGCTTCCTGGGGTCCAGGAGTACCGCACCCTCATGGACAAGAACAACCCCGGCGTCCCGCACTCGCTGCGAGATCCGGGTTACGCCCCGCGGAAATACAGTTTTGTCAGTCTGGAAGGATTCATCAATGCCAAGGTCATCGTCGAGGGTCTGCGACGGGCGGGGCCCCATCTCACCAGGCACGGATTTCGACAGGCAATGGAATCGCTGCGCAACTTCGACCTGGGCATCGGCGCGCCCCTGAGCTTCGGCGCCAACCAGCACCAGGGGCTGAACAGCGTCTACTTCACGCACGTCGAAAATGGCCGCTGGGTGCCGATCACCGACTGGAAGGCCGCCATGAGCGCCTGATGTCCGGATCCATGGGCGCATAAGCCAAACATGATCGAACCAACATTGAACCGCTCGGGGACGCAACGCCTCGACTCCGCTGTCGAAGCCTCGGGCAGGCCGCGGCTGCGCTTTGGGCTGCGGGCCAAGATCATCTTGCTCGGGGCGGGCGTGCTGATCCCCCTGGCTGCGCTGACGTGGTTCATTGCCGTCGAAAGCCTGCGGCGGAACATGACGCAGGAGTTCACCTCGAAAGGCGTCTCGATCGCCGAGAGCCTGGCGAACTCCGCCGTGGACCCGATCCTGACGCGCGACGCGTCCACCGTTCAGACCCTGGTGGATCAGTACGTCGTGAACAGCGGGGTGGCTTACGTCGTGGTGTACGACACCCATAACGCCATCATCGCTCACACGTTCGTCCCTCGCGTGCCGCCCGTCCTTATCGAGAAAAATCGGGCAGGGGGAGCGCTGACCATGCAAGTGCGCGAGATTCGATACGCCGATCCCGCGACCGGCGCGGAACGGCAAATCATCGATGTTGCGGTTCCCATGCTCGCCAGCCGACTGGGCATGGTTCGCGTGGGCATGGATCAGGCGATTATCTCAGCCGCCGCCGCGCGAGCCGGAAACTCGCTTATGCTCGTCTTTGCCGCCATCGCCGCGCTGTCCACTGCGGCCGCGGTTCTGTTCACCCGCCGCTTGACCAGACCGCTGATCCGTCTCACGGACGCCGCGGCACGCGTCGGTAGAGGGGATTTGTCGACGCTGGTCCCGATCACGTCTGGCGACGAGATCGGACTGTTGACGGCTACGTTCAACGATACCGTCGTGCGCCTGCGTTCGCAGGTGCAGACGGAGGCCGAGCGCGACCAGTTGCGCGAATTGACCGGGTACATGGAGCAGGTGTACCGGATCTCCACCGCCATGCAGGAGGCCCTCTCGCTGAAGGACCGGACCACGCGCGTGCTTGCGGCCGCCCATCAGATCGTTGCCGTCGACCGTCTTCATTGTTGGGCTATCACGCCAGAGGGCGACCGGCTGGCGTACCTGGCCGGCGTGGGCCTGTCGGAAGAGGACGAAAGGTCGCTGTCCGGGATGCAGTCAATTCCGCTTGCTGAAGCCGGCGCGATGGGCCTGGCCTATCGGGACAAGCGTGCGCTCATTTTCGACGCAGCGAACCCGCTGCCCGCTGGCCTTCACCTCCATCGCCCGTATTCGGAAGTCAAAGGCCTTCGCTCGAAGAGCTTCGTGGCAGTCCCCATGATCACCAGCGGTCGCCCTGTCGGGGTCCTCCTGGCCGATAACAAGTACAGCCGTGCGCCGATTCCCTCTCACACGGTAGAGATGCTGCCGACCTTCGCTTCGCACGCCGCAGTCGCCGTCGATAACATACGCTTGCTCCAGGACCTGCAGGCACGGACTGCGGATCTCGCTCGATCGGTCGAAGAGCTCAAGGCACTTGCCGAGGTTGGCCGGGCGGTCAGCTCGACGCTGGATCTCGACACGGTGCTCACCACGATCATTTCCCATGCCAATCAGCTCTCCGGAGCCGAAGGGGGCCTGATCTTCGAGTACGACGGCGTCTCGGAAGAGCTGCACCTGCTGGCGGTCCAGAACATCGATGAAGAATTGGTTCGTGCCCTGCGCGCGCACCCCCTTCGGAAGGGAGAAGGCGTGACGGGACGTGTGGTGGAGACGCGTGCTCCCTTCCAGGTCCCGGACCTCACCGCCGAAGGGGCTTACCCTGTGCGAGACACCTTTATTCGTGCCGGCTACCGGGCCTTGCTGGCCGTGCCGCTGGTGCGCGAACGGCAAGTCATCGGCGGCTTTCTCGTGGGCCGGAAGCAGCCCGGCGAGTTCCCGCGCGAAGCCGTCGAGCTGCTGGCTACCTTTGCCAGCCAATCCGCGTTGGCGATGCAGAATGCGCGCCTGTTCCGGGCGCTGGAGGAGAAGAGCCAGCAACTGGAAATCGCCAGCCAGCACAAATCGCAGTTTCTCGCCAATATGAGCCACGAATTGCGCACGCCGCTCAACGCCATTCTCGGATACACCGAACTGATTGTGGATCGGATCTATGGCGATGTGCCGGAGAAGATCAGCGCGGTGCTCGAGCGCGTGCAGCAAAGCGGACGCCACTTGCTCGGGCTGATCAATGACGTGCTCGACCTCTCGAAGATCGAATCGGGGCAACTTGACCTTACATTGAGCGAGTACTCCTTCAACGACGTCGCCCAGGCTGTGGCGGCTGCGGTCGGGTCCCTCGCGGCGGAGAAAGAACTTCGACTGAGCGTAGACGTCGCCGCAGACTTGCCGGTTGGTCAAGGAGATGAACGCCGCATTACTCAGGTCCTGCTCAATCTGGTGGGCAACGCCATCAAGTTCACCGATGCGGGAGATGTTGTCGTGCGAGTAATCATCTCTAGTGGAGAGTTTTTGGTATCGGTGGCTGACGCCGGCCCTGGAATTGCCCAGGAAGACCAACTGAGAATATTTGAGGAATTCCAGCAAAGTGGTAGCTCGTTGACCAAAGGCGGCACAGGGC
>JANOGH010000104.1:0-3383 GCA_031414075.1 Betaproteobacteria bacterium
GCACCTCGATATGACGGTAGTTCCAGCGCGCCGGCTTGTCCAAGGGAGTTTTCCTCCTTGAGAATGTCGGGTTCCGAGAGCATGGGCCAATGGTACGACAACAGCCGCATCGAGGGAGCGCCTCCCTTGAGCACCCCTTCACGTTCAGTGCTTAGATCGCCTCCACAAATCTCGCCAGTGCCTCACGATCCGCCTTCGGCAGCTTGCTGAATGCATCGCGCGACGCTGCCGCCTCCCCGCCGTGCCAGAGAATCGCCTCGGTCACGTTGCGCGCGCGCCCGTCGTGCAGGAGCGACGATTGCCCGTTCACCATTCCTGAAAGTCCGAGTCCCCAAAGCGGCGCCGTGCGCCAATCGCGCGAACCGGCCTGGAAGTCCGGGCGGCCGTCGGCGAGTTCGTCGCCCATGTCGTGCACCAGCAGGTCGGTGTAGGCGCGCAAGCTGCGGTTCGCCAGTTTCGGAAACGCGGGATAGGTTTCGGCGGTCTTCAGCTCGGGAACATGGCAGCCGCCGCACGCTGCCTGCCTGAACATTTCCTCGCCGCGGCGCACGACCGGATTCGCCGCCTCACGCTGCGCCGGCACCGCGCTCCCGCGCAACCAAAGCTCCAGGTCGTTCAGATCCGCCGCGATCACTTCGGGATCGTTTCCCGGCGCCTGCACCTGGCAGGCTTTCTGGACGGGCGGGCAGTTCTGCTGGCGGAAAATCCACGACGTCACGCCGATGTCGCCCAGGAACGCGCCGGCCACTTGTTGCAGCAGGCTCGGCATGTTCGCCTTCCAGCCGAAGCGGCCGATTGCCGCGCGCTGGTTGATCGCATCCCACACGTAATTCGGCCGGCCATTGAGTCCGAGTTTCTTCTGCGCCTCGGCGAGCTTCAGCAGCGTTGCTTCCGGCACCGCTTCGAGCAGCCCCAGCCCGATTAGCGGCGGCGTATTGCGCAGCGAAGTCATCGCGCCCTCGCCCATCGGGCCGAAGGCGAGCTTCTCGATGCGCAGGACCGGCTTGCGTAACGATACCTGCTCGCCGTCCGGCAGCGCGACGGTGCGCTCCTCCCAGTCGAGATACAGCGCCGCCTCTGCGGGAACCGGTTCCCACGAATACTGGAAATCGACCGACTCGCCCTGCAGCGCCCTGTTCTGGAACTGGTCGCCGTAATTTGAATCGGGCAACGGGCCGCCATGCTCGTTTGCACCCGGCAGACTCAGGCGCACCAGCATGGTGGCGAGCTGCTCGTTCGACGCTTGCGGCGGGCCGCCGCGACCGTTGTTGATGTGGCATTCGGAACAGCGCGTCTGGATGAAGGTCGGACCGAGGCCCCATTCGCCGTTGAATGCGACGGAGGCGACCCAGCGGCGCTTGAAGTGGCTGCGGCCCTGCAGGAAGGTCTCACTCTCGCGATAGGAGAGCACAGGCGCGGGCTGGGAATAGGCGTCCTGATCCAGACGGGCCACTGTGAAGCCGTTGTCCGAGCCGGTCCCGGCGTCCTGCGCCGACGCGATGCCGGCCAGGGACAACAAGATCGCCAGAAACCCGCGCATCCGTCCTTCGGTCGCTTCAGGGAATGCCCAGAAGCTTGCGCGCAAACTCATCGGGCTTTTCCTTGAACGCGAACGCGATGACCTCGAGGTTGGCGGCACTGCTGAATACGTGAGGAAAGCCGCACCTCACCAGCATGGCCGGCAAGGACTTTTGTGTGAAGCCGGTTTTGTGCGCGTAAAACTCGTTGCCGCCTACGTTCAGTACTTTCTTCACGCCTTCGCTCCTCGGGTACCACTACGGCATCGACACTCGCGCACTTGATCCCTGCACTTCGCTCTGTTGAAGCAGGGTAAGCTAGATCGCCTCCACAAACTTTACCAGCGCTTCGCGATCGGATTTCGGCATATTGCGAAACGCCCTCCGCGCTCCCTCTGCTTCCCCACCGTGCCAGAGAATCGCTTCGATGACGTTGCGCGCGCGGCCATCGTGAAGCATCGCCGCACTGCCACTCACCGTCCGCGACAGACCCAACCCCCACAGCGGCGGCGTGCGCCAGTCGCGTGGCCCCGCCTCAAAGTCCGGCCTTCCGTCGGCGAGCCCTTCGCCCATGTCGTGCACCAGCAGGTCGGTGTACGCGTGAAAGATCTGACCGGAAAGCTGCGGCAGCTTTGGAAATTTTCCGGTCTTCATCTCGGGGACATGGCACACCGCGCATTGCACCGATGAGAACAGCGCGGCGCCGCGCCGAACGTCAGGATCGTTCACGTCGCGGCGCGCGGGCACCGCAAGGCCTTGCAGCCAGAGTTCGAGGGCGTCGATCTCATGGTCGATGATCTCTGGAAAGTTCCCCGGCAGTTGCTTCGCGCACACGGTCTGCACCGACGGGCAGTTCTGTTCGGGGAACAGGTTCGAGTTCACGCCCATGTCGCCGAGCGCCGCGGCCGCGATCTGTTGCCTGAGGCTCGGCACATTGGCTTTCCAGCCGTAGCGGCCCAGCGTCATGCGCTTGTTCACCGCATCCCAGACACGATTCGGCCGGCCGTTGAAATTCAGCGCCCGCTGTTGCTGTGCATTGGCGAGCACGGTTTCCTCCGGCACGGCGTCGAGAAATCCGATGCCCACCAGCGGCTGCGCCATGCGCAGCGACAGCATGACGTCGCTGCCGAGTTCGCCGAACTTCAGGCTCTCGATGCGCAGCTTCGGTTTGCGCAGCGTCGCCGTCTCGCCGTCGGCGAATGCGACGGTCTGCTCTTCCCAGTCGAGGAACAGGTCCGCTTCGTTGGGAACCGGCATGCCGGAATAAGCCTGGTCCACGTTGCGGCCATCCATCGAACGGTTCTGGATCTGGTCGCCGTAGTTGGGATGCGGTTGCGGCCCGCCGTGCTCGCCGGTGCCGGGAATGCTCACGCGCACCAGCAACGACAGCAGTTGTTGGTCAGAGGATTGCGGCGGGCTGCCGCGGCCGGTGTTGACGTGGCAGGCGCTGCAGCGATCGGCGATGAAAGTCGGACCCAATCCCCAGTCGCCGTTCAGCGAGGTCACGGCGGCCCACTGCCGATTGAACACGTTGCGGCCTACCATGAAGATATGGCGCTGCTTGTGCGTCAGCACCGGCGCCGGTTCGGAGAAGGCCTGGCGGTCGAAGCGCCTGATCGTGAAGCTGCCCGCCGACAGCGTGGCGTCATCGACGCCGTCCTGACTGATGGCAACCCCGCTTGCCGCCAGCACAAGTACCGGCAGCAGGAGAGATGGACGTAAACTACGCTTCGAGGACTTATGCTTCGGCATGGCGGTGATCATGCCAGATTGTGCCAGGGTAGTGCACCGACACCCCTCCGGATAAAAACGCTTTCACCGCGGAGGACGCAGCAGCTTCGGCCGTAAGTGCTGCGCCTTAAGGAC
>JANOGH010000105.1:0-1858 GCA_031414075.1 Betaproteobacteria bacterium
CGAGCGTCGGCACCATGCGTTCGGTGAGGGGGATGTCGTTCACCGTGACCGGATAGGCATTGTCGAAATGGACCTGGGCGGAGGCACCCGCGCTTCTGGCGATGAATTCCACCGTGTTGCGGATACGCTCGTGGATGTCCGCGCGCATTTCCTCGTTGAACGTGCGCACGGTCCCCAGCATTTCGACGGCGTCGGGAATGATGTTGTCGCGCACACCGCCCTTGATGGCACCGATGCTCACGACCGCCGGCTCGAGCGTCACATCGACCTGGCGGCTGACGATGGTCTGCAGGCCCAGCACGATCTGCGAGGAAATCACGATCGGGTCCACGCCTCGCCACGGCAACGCACCATGGGTCTGGCGGCCATTGACCGTAATGCGGATGCGATCCGAACTGGCCATCGCCGGGCCAGGACGATAGGCGATCGTGCCCGCCTCGACACCGGCGAACACGTGCAGACCAAAGATCACGTCGGGCTGCGGATTCTCCAGCACCCCCTGCTTGATCATCAATGCCGCACCGCCTTCCTCTCCCGGCGGCGGCCCCTCCTCTGCGGGCTGAAAAATGAACTTGATGCGGCCTCGCAGTTGCGTCTTCATGCCGGTCAGCAACTCGGCAACGCCCATCAGCACGGCAACATGGCAATCGTGCCCGCACGCATGCATGACGCCGACTTCCTGGCCGTTGAATGTCGTGCGCTCCTTCGAGGCGAAGGGCAGATCGACCTGCTCGGTGACGGGCAGCGCATCCATGTCCGCGCGCAGGGCAATCACCGGTCCGGGTTTGCCGGAATCCAGCAGTCCCACCACGCCGGTATGGGCAACGCCGGTTTTTACCGCCAACCCGAGTGCGCGCAGATGCCCGGCGACCGCGCCCGCTGTGCGAATCTCGCGATTCGACAATTCCGGATGCTGATGAAAATCGCGCCGCCAGGCGATGACCTTCGGCTCCAGTGCCGCAGCCGCCGCGTCGACCTGTGCGCCCAGTTGCAATGCGTCGTTCATGGTCAGGGTTTCTCGAATTTGAGCGTCATTCGGTCCGATTCGCCGATCGCCAGATATTTGTCGCGATCCTTGTCGCCGTACTGAAGTGTCGGCGGCAGCGTCCACACCCCGCCCGGATAGTCTTTCGTGTCCCTGGGATTGGCGTTGATTTCGGACTTGTTGACCAGCTTGAAGCCCGCTTTCTGAGCCGTCTCGACAACATAGGTTTCCGTCATGTAGCCCGTATCGATCTGCTGCTGGAGAGACGCATCGGGCTTGGCGCGGTGCTCGACTACGCCGAGCGTTCCCCCGGACTTCAGTGCATCGTGGAACGCCTTGAACATGGCGTCGGCGGTTCCCGCCTTGGCCCAGTTGTGGACGTTGCGGAACGTGAGGACCAGATCCGCACTGCCCGACGGCGCAATCTGTCGCGAGGCGGGCGAAATCACCGAAAGTTTGACGTTGCCGTACAGATCCGGCGCCGCCGCCAGCATGCCGCGATAGTCCGCGTCATTTTTCTTCAGCACCTCCGGCGTCTTCTCCGTTATGGCGGATACGGCGGCGTAGTACTGCCCCCGATCATGTAGTACCGGAGCCAGAATCTCGGTGTACCAGCCACGACCGGGCGAGATCTCGACCACGAGCATGTCGGGGCGAAGCCCGAAGAACAGCAGCGTCTCCTTGGGATGCCGGTATTTATCCCGTGCCTTGTTCGCTGCTGCTCGATGATCTCCGACCATCGCCTGGTCGATCTGGCTATCGGCGCCCTGCGCCCACGCTGCGCCGGCGAGCGCTGCGGACACTACGCTGGCGACAAGCGCAGCCCAAACGGTCTTTCCCATCCCCATCATTTCCCCCTCCGCTGATTCGATC
>JANOGH010000106.1:0-1800 GCA_031414075.1 Betaproteobacteria bacterium
CGACCGGCAGATCGCGCATCTTGAGGAAATGCAGCTCGGCGCCGTAGGCGCAATCGTTCATCAGCACGATCACGAGCGGCAGGTCCTCGCGCACGACCGTCTCGAGCTCGCCCATGGTCATCAGGAAGCCGCCGTCGCCGATCACCAGCACCGTCGTCTCATCTGGCCGCGCCCTCGCCACGCCTAGCGCCGTGCCGAAACCGAGCCCGATCGAGGCGAAGTCGCTGGTGAACTTGAACCGGCCGGGATCCGGCACCGAGAGATAGGGCACGATCCCGAGGAAATTGCCGGCGTCGTACACCAGGTTGCGATTACTAACCAGTCAGTAATATAGTCTACAAAGTGTTGCGTTTTGCTGGGTTTGCGCTACAATCCGGCGATGAAGCGCGACGGCCGCAGCCTTGACCACAAGTCCCTGGAAACGCTGCGGCTGATGGCGATGGAGCGTCTCGCCGAGGGCGAGGCGGCGAGCGCGGTGATGGCCTCGTTCGGGTTCTGCCGCACGACGATCTACAAATGGCGAGGCAAGCTCAGGAGCGGCGGGGGACTGGAGGCGCTGCGCTCGCGCAAGGGCAGCGGTCGGCCGCCCAAGCTGACGCCGGCGCAGGAACGCAAGGTTCTGGTCTGGGTGAACGGCAAGGACCCGCGCCAGCATGGTTTCGATTTCGGCTTGTGGACGCGCGCGATGGTGGCCCGGCTGATCGAGGACAAGTTCGCCGTCGGTCTGAGCCTGGCATCGGTGGGGGCGTTGCTGGCGCGGCTTGGCCTGACGCCGCAGAAGCCGTTGCAACGGGCCTACCAGCGCGATCCCGAAGCGATCGCGGCGTGGAAGAGCGAGATCTTTCCCAAGCTGGCGGCGCGGGCCAGGCGGAGCGGCGCGGACATCTGGTTCTGGGACGAGGCTGGCTTCCGCGCCGATTCGGTTCACGGCCGCACGTGGGCGAAGAAAGGCCAGACGCCAGTGGTGGCGGTGCCGGGCCAGCGCCAGACGGTGTCGGCGGCATCGGCGGTCAACGCCAAGGGCGCGTTCTGGTGCATGACCTACAAGGGCGGCCTCGACGCCGATCTGTTCGTGACGATGCTGAAGCTGCTGATGCGGCGGCGCCGCAATCCGCTCTACCTGGTGCTGGACAATCTGCCGACCCACAAAGCGAAAGTGGTGCGCGACTACGTCGAGGCGACCAAAGGCAAGCTGGAGCTCCACTTCCTGCCGGGCTACGCGCCGGAACTGAACCCCGACGAACTGGTGTGGAACCACATGAAGCGCACCGGCGTGGCGCGTCGACCGCTGCGGGCCGGCGAAGTGCTGCAGGACGCCATCGACGCGCAGATGAAGGCGATCGGCGAGAACCCCGCGCTGGTCCGCGCATTCTTTCGGGCCAAAAGTGTAGCTTATATTACTGACTGATTAGTAGCAGCGCCTTCAGCTCCTCTGGTCGAGGCACATCGCCCATCTCTTTGATGATGACGCGTCTTCCGTCCGTGCTGATGGCGTGGGGCTCACCATTTGGTCCGAAGGCGGGGCCATAGACGCCATTTTTAACGTCTATCGGCTCCATCCAGCTCTCTGCATCCTGCACTGACGCGAAGAAGATTGCCGGTTCGTCAGCAGCAACGATTAGCTTCACGTGTGTCATCCGTGGATCATAACACGCAACTGATCAGTCCGCGATCCGGCGCGCGCCATACGCCGCGTCACCGCTACAGCAGGCCGATCCTCATACCTGACCTGCGCGCCGCCGCGTGGCGAACCGCGATTCATATCGGGTACATTCCGAATCACGAACCCATACAAGGAAA
>JANOGH010000107.1:0-5534 GCA_031414075.1 Betaproteobacteria bacterium
TGCTGCAGATCGGCACGCGCAACACGCAAAACTTCGAGTTATTGAAAATCGTCGGCCGGCAAAAGGAATTTCCGGTGCTGATCAAGCGCGGATTCGGCATTACGCTCGACGAATCCCTGAATGCGGCCGAGTATCTCGCCAGCGAGGGCAACCACCGCGTGGTGTTCGGGTTGCGGGGGATGAAGACCAACCTCGGTGATCCGCATCGCAATTTCGTGGATTTCGCCCAGGTTCCGGTGGTCCGGCGTCTGACCCGCATGCCGGTCTGCATCGACCCCAGCCATTCTGTCGGCTCGCGCATGGCCGGGCCGGATGGCATTCTCGATCTCATGCATGTCACTGCCCAGGGCGTGCTGGCGGGGGCCAACATGGTGCTGGTGGATTTTCATCCCAACCCGTCCAAGGCGCTGGTCGACGGGCCGCAGGCATTGCGCCTGGATGAGCTGCCGCAGTTCATTGAAGACGTTGCCATTGCCCGCGATGCCTACCTGAAGCGGGTGGAGCTGGCCAGCCGGCAGTTTCGCGCTACGATTCCGGGCTGACCCGGTCCGCCAGCCGCGCTTTACCGGCCGCGGGCATTCCAGCATAATGACTTGTCATTCCAAGCCTTTGGGGCTCCCGGACGTTTCCTGGGAGCAGTGCCTGGAATACTGAAGAGACTTGTCACATGCAAACGGCCGAATCCGATCTCGAGGCGCCGCAGAACCCACTTCTGCCTACGCTGGAACATCTGGGCGAGGGCACGGCGCTGGCGCAACAGATTTTCGACATGATCGGCCATTCCAAATTCTTCGCCGATTTCACGCGCGAGGACATCCAGCGGCTGACGGCGTTCATGCAGATCTATCGTGCCGAAGCGGCGCAGATGATGATTCGCGAAGGCGACATAGACGACTTCATGCTGCTGATCATCCAGGGCAGGGTGGAAATCGTGAAAATCGATTCCCACCGCAACCTGCAGCCGATGACCACGGTCGGTCCCGGCGCCACGCTGGGCGAGATGTCGATGATCGACGGTGAGGCGCGCTTCGCTACCTGCATGGCGCTGGAACCGACTACCTTCGCCGTGCTTTCGCGTGACAGCCTGGTCCAGATCATCCTCGAAGAGCCGGGGCTGGGTGCCAAGCTGCTGGTCAAAGTCATTACCCTGCTGTCCCAGCGTCTGCGCCAGACCAGTTCCAATCTGCTCCATTACATGGAGCGCTGAGCGCACGCGTGCCCTGGCCTGCAGCCCCGGTGCGCACAGTTCTTCCCTTCCTGCTCTCTGTCATCCTCGTGTCTGTCGCCGCGCCGGTTTCGGCGCCTGCGAGGGTGGACGACCTTGCGATGAAGGACGATCTCGCGCTGATGGACGACCTCGCGGTGATGGATGACCTCGCGACGATGGATGACCTTGGCGTCGAACTGCGGCTCGACCGGCCGGCACAGCGCGTGATTTCCCTGTCGCCGCACCTGACCGAGATGATGTATTCGATCGGCGCCGGGGATCGTCTGGTGGGGTCCGTGCGCGGCAGCGACTTTCCCGTCGAAGCGGCTGGAATTGCCGAGATTGGCGATGCTTCCGGGCTCGATTTCGAGCGGATACTGCACTCGCGGCCGGATTTCGTGCTGGCCTGGGGCAGCGGCAACAGGCTGGTGGACATCGCCCGCTTGCGCGCCCTCGGGCTGCGCGTGCTGGTGCTGGAACCGCAGCGACTCGAAGACATTCCGCGTCATCTGCGATTGCTGGGCGATCTGACCGGCCTGCGCGGGCAGGCGCACTCGGTTGCGCGGGAACTCGAAAGGCGGGTCGATGTGCTGAGAGACCGCTACGCCGGCCGCGCCTCCGTGCGGGTGCTGTTCGAGATCTGGCACAGGCCGCTGTTCACGGTGAACGGCGACCATATCATCAGCAAAGTGCTCGGGCTGTGTGCGGCCCAAAACATCTTTGCCGACCTGCCGCGCCTGGCGGGTGAAGTTTCCATCGAACAGGTGCTGATCATGGACCCGGATGCCATCGTGGTCGGCTCCGAAGCCGACGATGCGGGCGTGAATAACTGGACGCCATTTTCCACCCTGAAAGCCGTGCGCGCCGGCAACGTGTTCGTCGTTTCGGCAGATCTGATCACCCGCCAAACGGCTCGCATCGTCGATGCAGCCGGGGACATGTGCGCCGGCATCGACAAGGCCCGGCATTGACCCTGAAAA
Source organism: Betaproteobacteria bacterium (assembly GCA_031414075.1). Classification (GTDB taxonomy): domain Bacteria; phylum Pseudomonadota; class Gammaproteobacteria; order Burkholderiales; family JACQAP01; genus JACQAP01. The sequence goes on from JANOGH010000107.1 coordinate 2,188, forward strand.
CCGTGATTAACCACGAAGACACGAAGACACGAAGGAAACCCGGATCAGATGATTCTGTTCGAACTTCGTTGCATCAGCGGATATTGGACCATTCCAACGCCTTGCTATCCACCCACACATGAACTCCGAAATGCATTTGCTTGTCTTCGTGACTTCGTGACTTCGTGGTCAATTGCTTAATTCTGGGCTAAGAAATATCGAAATTCCTCAGGTCTTGATGCAGTCGCCGGCGTAAAGCACCGGACCCGTCGGCAGCCCGGTCGGCGATCCGCCGGCCGGCTCCACGCTCATCGCAAGGCCTAGCGCGGCGTCGAGTTTTACCGCCAGCGCTTGCGGAATTTTTACAACCTGGGTTTCGTGCGTGGTGATCAATCCGAGTGAGACCGGCTTCTGATCGCCGTCGGGCAGCATCCATAATTCCCATGCCGTATTCGGCGCCATTTCGGCATGACCGATCACGCGGATGCGCAGTGTCCGGCCCGCGCCTTGTCCCGGTTCCCAAGTGGCGGTCATGGCCGGTTTCCGGGTGGCAAGGTCGTTCATGACGACCACCATTCTGCCGGCGTCCACCGGTGCTTCCGGTTTCGGCAGCGCGACCATGACGATCAGCGCCACTGCCAGCAGCGCGGACGCGAACGACGAACCGCGCCAGAATGACAGGCTTTCCCAGAATCCCGGCCGCAACGCCTGCCCGATCTTGAGGCGCGCCTTGATCGCCTGCCAGACACGCGCCGGCGGTTCGATCGCCGGCAGTGCATCGGTGAGCGGTGCGAGCCGCGACTCCCACTGCCCCACGGCCCGGCGCAATTGCGGATTGCCGCGCAGATGGATGTCGAAACGCCGGCGGGCGCGCGCCGACATGGTGCCGAGCACGTACTCGGCGGCCAGTTTGTCGCGCAGTGCTTCGTCGCGGAATCTCATCGCAATGTTCCGGTCATGGCCCTTCTGGAATTTCCCATCATCGTTCCAACTCGTCCAGGCAGCCTTTCAGGCGGTCCAGCCCGCGGCGAATCCAGGTCTTCACCGTGCCCAGCGGCTTGCGCATCTGCTCCGCCAGTTCTCCATGGGACAATCCGTAGAAGAATGCGAGCGTGATGCCGCGCCGCTGTTCTTCGGTCAGCACCTTCATGCATTCGGCGAGCTTGCCGGCTTCCAGCGACCGGCCCAGCAGTTCCTCGGGTCCCGGCGATTCGTCGGCAATCGAGGCCATCAGTTCTTCCTGCTCCTCGGCGATTTCAACCTCGCGCGGCCGTCGCAGCCAGTCAAGGGCCCGGTTGCGCACGATCGCTGTCATCCAGGTCATCGGCGCGCTTTTCGTCGAGTTATAGCCTGCCGCATGGTTCCAGATGTTGACGAATGCTTCCTGCAGCACTTCCTCCGCCCAGTCCCTCCGACGTGTTATACGCACGGCAACGGCAAACAGTTTCGCGGAACTGAACCGATACAGGGTGGCAAAGGCGCGCTGGTCGCGAAGCGCACAGCGTGCCAGCAGGTCGGAAAGTTGCTCCGGAGCGGGGGCTTCAGGCAGGTTCATCGCGATTTTTGCCTTTTTGCCAATAGACGTCGGTGACGCCGGCCTCGCGGTTGAGAACACGGCAAAGCACGAACAGCAGATCCGAGAGCCGGTTCAGATAGCGTTGCAGCGACGGCGACAACTGCTCGGCGGTGCTCAGGCGGACGACCCGGCGTTCCGCCCGCCGGCACACGGCACGCGCGACGTGGCACAAGGCCGCGCCACGCGACCCGCCCGGCAGGATGAATTCCTTGAGCGGAGTCAGGGCGCCATTGTGGCGGTCCAGCTCGTTCTCCAGACGGGTCACGTGCTGCGGGCCGACGCTGGTATAGCCCGGTATGCTCAGTTCTCCGCCGACGTCGAACAGGTCGTGCTGGACTGCGTGCAGGCCGGCACGCACGTCGTCGGGCATGGGTTCGGCCAGCAGCGCGCCAAGCGCGCTGTTCAGCTCATCGACCGCGCCGATGGCTTCGATGCGCAGGCTATCCTTGGCGACGCGCGAACCGTCACCCAGGCCGGTGGTACCGGCATCCCCGGTACGTGTGTAGATCTTGCTGAGGCGGTTAGCCATTCAGGCGCTTACCCATTGAGCTCAATTGGTTTCGTCGGACGCTGCATTCTATAGCAACTGAAAATCTCACCGCGAAGCAATGGAAGTTCTCACCACGAAGACACGAAGAAAATCACCTATTGTCAAAAACGTCATCGTTTGATCTTTTTGTCTTGCTCTTCTTCGTGTTCTTCGTGTCTTCGTGGTGAATATCAGGGTTTACCTGCGCGGCCTTTGCCGTTAGCGTTGCGGCAGCAATGTGGAGCGCGGATCGCCGCCGAGGTCTTGTAATTCAAGTTGCAGATAGCGATGCAAAGCGTTCTGCCGATGCGTGGTCGCGACCATCGACCAGTTGCGGTAGGCGGGCAGGACGGCTTTTTCCACTGATTCCATCAGGCTGGAGCTTTCGGCATACAGCGACTTGACGCTGCGATCGAGCGCATCCAGATAGCCGGACGTTTGAGAGATCGCAGCGGGTCCCGAAACCGGCCCGTAGCCCGGGACGACGCGCGCCGGCTTGAGACCTTCCAGCCGCCGCAGCGCGCGCTGCCAGCCTTCGAAGTCGCTGTCACGAATGTCGGGGATACGGCCCACCGAAACCAGTCCGCCGGCGAACAGCACACCGCTGTCGCGGTCGAATACCGCCAGATCGCCGGGCGTGCTGGCCCAGCCCAGGTAAATCAGATCGAGTCGGCGTCCGCCGGCATCGATGGTCGTGGTGGCGTCGATCTCGCGCTGCGGCAGTACCAGCCGCGTGCCTTCGAGTTCCTCGCCCAGCAACGGTTCCAGGTTCTGCAGGCAGTGTTCGCAGCGCGCCTTCATCAGCTTGGTCGTTTCCCGATGGGCAAGGATCGCGATGCCGCGCTCCGCGAACGCCGCATTACCGAACAGGAATTCCTGCACTGCATGGGTGACGATCACCAGATCGACCGGCTTGTCGGTGATGCGCGCGATCGCCTCGAGCATGCGGTGGCCATGGCGATAGGAGGTGCCGGTATCGATGACGGTTACCCCGGACGGGCCGACGATGAAACCGCTGTTGCCGACGAAGCCGCGATTTGCCACGGAGATTTCGCCGGCTTCGCCGATGAAAGCATAGACACCATCGGCGATCTTTCCCGGCTGGAGCGTGTCCTGGGCGAGCAGCGTCAACGGCAGAATCGCGAGGGCGGCAGCAGCAAACCGGATGGCGCGTATCAGAAACGGAGGCATCGGCCACACCGTAATCGAGGCGGGCGACAAGGGCAAGTCGGACAGGCTTCTTTGCTCTAATATCCCAATTCG
>JANOGH010000108.1:0-3722 GCA_031414075.1 Betaproteobacteria bacterium
CCCCAGATGAGGTGCACGACTTCCTCGATCACGTAGGCGAGGCCGAAAGTAAACAGCAGTTCCGCCACGTGGCCAAACTTGTGCACGGTGCGCAATCCGAAACGCTCGGTGGCCGCGCCGAGCCCGCCGACGATCAGCGGCGCAAGGAACAGGGCAGGCCAGAACCCCACGTACAGTCCGGTCTGGTAAGCGAAGTAGGCGCCGAGCATGTAGAAGCTCGCATGCGCGAAATTCAGCACGCCCATCATGCTGAAAATCAGCGTCAGCCCGGAAGACAACATGAACAGCAGCAGCCCGTAGGACAGGCTGTTCAGCAGAGTGACGAGAAAGAATTCCATGGTTTTAAAGCGGTGACGGGTAACGGGTGACAAGTAACCGGTTAACGAACCTTGCGCAAGGTAACAGTATCTGGACTCGCATTCGTGTCGGGTGCATCAAGGTCTCGTCCGTTTTAAATCGTCACTCGTCACCTGTCACCCGTCACGGACGTGTCATCTTGCAGGTCGTCGCCATCACGGTATCCTTGCCTTCGACACGCGCGTCGGTACGAAAACCGAGCCCGGTTTTCTCGACGTCGAATCTGACGTCCTTGCCGTTGGCTTTCACCAGCGTGGAGATATACAAAGGCTGGACAAGCTGGTGATTGTCCGCGCGGATGTATACCTCACCCGAATCATCCTCGAATCTGAGGTTTTCCAGCGCCAGCGCGACCTTCGCCGGATCGGCGCTCTTGGCCTTTTCGATCGCCAGCGCAAGTGCATTGATCGACTCCCGCACCGACGAGAAATACATGTCGTCCTTGACTTCCGGGAAGCGGGCACGGTAAGCGATGTTGTGATCGGCAGCCTGTTTGCCGCCGATGTTCGAGTGCCAGGTGGTTACTTGCTTGACGTGGCCAACGCCCGCTTCGCCGAATGCCGTCACGGCGCCGGCCGCGCCGGTGTAGTACGTGTAGTAGTCCGCCTTCAGTCCGGCTTCCTTGCCCGCCTTCACCAGCAGGGCGATATCGTTGCCCCAGTTGCCGGTGATGACACTGTCGGCGCCCGAAGACTTGATCTTGGCAATATAGGGCGCGAAATCCTTGACCTTGCCCAGCGGATGCAAGTCATCGCCGACAATTTCGATGTCGGACCGCTTGGCCGCGAGCATCGCCCGTGCAGCCTTGGCAACCGCCTGGCCAAACGAATAATCCTGGTTGATCAGGTAGACCTTCTTGATGTTCTTCTGCTGCGCCATGTAATTCGTCAGCGCCTGCATTTTCATGTCGCCGTCGGCATCGAACCGGAAGTGCCAGAAATTGCATTTGTCGTTGGTCAGCGCAGGATCGACCGCCGCGTAGTTCAGGTACAGGACACTCTTCTGCGGATTGCGTTCGTTGTGCTTGGCCACGGCGTCCGTCAGCGCCAGGGCGACACTCGAGCCGTTGCCTTGCGCGATATAGCGGATGCCCTGGTCGGCCGCCTGCTTGAACATGAGCTGGGCCTCCTGCGGGCTGGTCTTGTGATCGAAAGGCACGATCTCGAATTTGACGCCACCGAGCACGCCGCCGCGCGCGTTGACATTTTCGGCGGCCAGCTGAAAGTGCCGCAACCCGATTTCACCGACGTTCGCGAACGGTCCGCTCAGGCCCTCGATGTACGCGATTCTGATGGTGTCCTCGCCTCGCGCCACGGCCGACAGCATCGGCGCAATAATGGCGACCGACAGCAACAATGCGGCCTTCATGGATCTCATCGTTACTTTCTCCTCAATGGTACGGCGCGGCACGGCTGGTGGCCTCGAATGAAAATACGGATTCCAGGGACACGGTCGCGGGCGGCATTTGTCTAGTTATAGGTGCGGATCTGTCCGGCATCACTCACAGCGGCTCGCCGACCGGGTTCGAGCCCCGCACCGACGGCAAGGCTGCGCGGCGGTACGGCCCGGATTCTATTCGCAAAGCGGCGACGTTGTAAACGAGCGGCCGGGCCGGCAAACCAAGCACCGCCCCTCTTTTGCACTGCAACGAACACACGCCTGTCCGCGTTGCAGGACGGCCGCGTTGCGCCGGGTCAAGCTGCTAGAATCCGGGCACAAGAATGCATCGACGAGAGGAGCCCGCCATGCAAGGCCTGATGATGGATGTCCCGCTGCTGATTTCTTCTCTGATCAGGCACGCGGAGCGACACCACGGCGACACCGAAATCGTGTCGCGATTGGTGGAAGGCGGGATACACCGCTACAACTATCGCGAGGCGCATCGCCGGGCGCGCAAACTTGCCAACGGCCTCGGTGCGCTCGGCGTCAAAAAAGGCGACCGCGTCGGCACGCTGGCCTGGAACGGTTACCGGCACCTGGAGGCCTTCTACGGCATATCCGGCATGGGGGCGGTGATGCACACCATCAATCCGCGGCTGTTTCCAGAGCAGATCGCCTACATCGCCAACCACGCCGAGGACAGCTATCTGCTGTTCGACCTGACTTTCGCCCCTTTGATCGAGAAGCTCGCGCCGGCATGCAAAAGTGTGAAGGGCTGGGTCGTCATGACCGACCGCGCCCACATGCCCCAGGCCGCCATCCCCAATATGCTGTGCTACGAAGACCTGGTGAATGCGCAGCCGGACAATTACGAGTGGCCGGAACTGGATGAGCGCACCGCCTCGTCACTGTGCTACACCTCGGGCACGACCGGTAATCCGAAGGGCGTGCTGTACTCGCACCGCTCTACCGTGATCCACGCCTATGCAGCGGCACTGCCTGATTCGCTGGACGTTTCGGCGCGCGACGTATTGCTGCCGGTGGTGCCGATGTTCCATGCCAACGCCTGGGCCCTGCCCTACAGTTGCGCGCTGGTCGGGGCCAAGATGGTGCTGCCCGGAGCCCAACTCGACGGCAAGAGCCTCTTCGAGTTGTTCGAGACGGAGCGAGTCACTGTGTCGGCCGGCGTGCCCACAGTATGGCTCGCGCTGTTGCAGTACATGGGGCAGAACAAACTCAAATTCAGCACCATGAATCGGACCGTTATCGGCGGCTCGGCTTGCCCGCCGGCGATGATCCGGTCTTTCCAGGAAGACTACGGCGTCCAGGTGCTGCACGCCTGGGGCATGACCGAAATGAGTCCGCTCGGCACCGTCAGTACGCTCAAGTCCAGGCATCTGGATCTGCCGAAGGACAGCAAGTTGGCGATCCAGAGCAAGCAGGGCCGTACCGTTTACGGCGTGGATATGAAAATCGTGGACGACGCGGGCAAGGAACTGCCGTGGGACGGCAAGGCTTTCGGCAACCTGCTGGTGCGCGGCCCGTGGATCAGCAACGGGTACTTCAAGGGCGAAGGCGGCGACCCGATGCGCAAAGACGAGAACGGCCAGGACTGGTTCCCCACCGGAGACGTGGCCACCATCGACGTCGACGGTTACATGCAGATCACCGACCGCTCCAAGGACGTGATCAAGTCCGGCGGCGAGTGGATCAGCTCGATCGACCTGGAAAACGCGGCCGTCGCCCACCCCGCGGTTGCGGAAGCGGCAGTGATCGGCATCCGCCATCCGAAGTGGGACGAACGGCCGCTGCTGATCGTGGTGAAGAAGAAGGACGCGCAGGTGACCCGCGAGGAACTGATCAAATTCTTCGAGGGCCGGACCATCCGGCTATGGGACCCGGCCCTCGGCAAGCAGACGTCGATCCTGCCCGGAATCGCCCGCGAGGGCTACGGTCGCCCGGTCGTCGCGTTCACCGCGGACCTC
>JANOGH010000109.1:0-1845 GCA_031414075.1 Betaproteobacteria bacterium
GCGAGGCGACGCTTGTCGATCGGCAACGGGTTGACGTTGCCGATACGCATACAGAACATCTGCATGCCGTACTTGTCGGCATACAGACTGGCAAGCGCCTCCCCGAACACCTTGGAAACGCCGTACCGGCTATCCGGTTTCGGATAGACGCGATGATCGATCTTCTCATCGCGCTGGTAGAAGCCGGTGGCGTGATTGCTGGACGCGAACAACACGCGCTTCACGCCATTCCTGCGCGCGGCCTCGAACAGGTTGTAGCAGCCGATGATGTTGGCGCGCAGGATCATCTCCCACGGCCCTTCGACCGAAAATCCGCCGAGATGCACGATTGCATCCACGCCTTTGGCAATGCGCACCATGTCGGACATTTTCGCAATGTCGCCGCGCGCAGATTTTTCTCCGGCGGCGAGCGACTTGATCGGCTTGATGTCCGACAGCAGCAGGTTGTATTTTCCGGCCAGTTCCCGGCGCAGATGGCTGCCGACGTCGCCCGCCGCGCCGGTGATCAGTATGGTTTTCATGCGTTCACTCCTTTCCGTGAAACGAAACGGCCCGCAGGATTGCCTGCGGGCCCGGATGTTTATTCGATCTTCAGCGCCCTACCGGAACAGCACGAGCGCTTTGGTGACAGTCGTCCACACGCCCCAGGCGAGCGGGATGCCGACGAACAGCCAGAACGCGAGAACCAATCCACGGTGGCTGCCCTGTCCGCTCACTGTGGCCGCACTGCCCCCGACCGCGGCTTTCGCGGCGGCGTCGTGCGCGAGCTTGCGCTCCGCTTCCAGTTCGGCCTCGGTCATGAACCATTTGGAATCCACCGGACGCACCAGCAGGTTGCAGACGAAGCCGCCGATCAAGAGCGCCGCGAGGATATACATAGTCGTGTCGTAAGCGGCGCTTTTGGCCACGCCGTGCTTGATCTGATAATCGTTGATGTAGTTCACGATCACAGGGCCGAGCACACCGGCCGTCGACCACGCGGTCAGCAGCCGGCCGTGGATCGCACCCACCATCTGTGTGCCGAACATGTCCGCGAGATAAGCGGGAATGGTCGCGAAGCCACCGCCATACATGGTAAGGATGATGCAGAAAAAGCCGACGAAAAGCGCCATGTTGCCGGCATGCCCCGCCCAGGGTGCAGACGCGTACAGAATAAACCCGAGGGTAAAGAACACGAAGTAGGTCGTCTTGCGGCCGATGTAGTCCGAAAACGACGCCCAGATGAAGCGGCCGGCGATATTGAACAGGCTCAACAGACCGGTGAAGCCGGCAGCGATGGCGGCGATCTGACCCAACTGCTCCTTGCTGAGCTCGTCGAACCTCAGGTCGAGGCTGATCAGCTTGCCACCGAAAATTTCCTGCAGCATCGGCGAAGCCATACCGATCACGCCAATGCCCGCCGACACGTTGAGCATGAGAATGCCCCACAGCAGCCAGAACTGCGGCGTCTTGTGCGCGTTCCTCAGGTGCACGTGCCGCATCGTGATCATCGTGTTGGCCGCCGCGTTCGCCGGCGGCGTCCAGCCTTTCGGTTTCCATCCGGTCGGCGGTACCCGGTAGGACAGCGCGCCGATGATCATGAAGACGAAATAGATCGCCGCCATGGTGACGAAGGTCTCCCATACGCCAACCGAAGCCGGTGTGGCGTAGAACTTCATCAACTTGTCGGCCAACGGCGAACCGATCATTGCACCGCCGCCGAAGCCCATGATCGCCATGCCAGTGGCCATGCCGCGCCGATCGGGGAACCACTTGATCAGCGTCGACACCGGAGAGATGTAGCCCAGACCCAGCCCGACGCCACCGATGACGCCGGAACCCAGCCACATTAGCCACAGCTGGTGG
>JANOGH010000110.1:0-6220 GCA_031414075.1 Betaproteobacteria bacterium
CGATCGCGAAGCCCAAAGATATCCGCTTCGGCGACAACCTGCCCAAAACCCGCTCGGGGAAAATCATGCGGCGATTGCTGCGCTCGATCGCCCGCGGCGAAGAGATTACGCAGGATATTTCGACACTCGAGAATCCGGCGATTCTGGAGCAGCTCAAGAAAGGAATGTAATCAAATCAGCGCTACGCCGGCAGTTGCGGTGAACTAAGCCGATGCGGAACCCCTTGTTTCTTTGACTTGAAAGGATGTCTCAAGTATTCTTCGCGCCTTCCGCAAGCTATAAGTACACCGTGGTGATGGGAGTTTGTAGATGCGGAGAGGTGGATGAGCGGTTTAAGTCGCACGCCTGGAAAGCGTGTTTAGGTTAATAGCCTAACGAGGGTTCGAATCCCTCCCTCTCCGCCAAATAAAAGCGCCCCTCCGACGGGGCGTTTTTATTCGTGGGAGAGGGTCGGTGAGAATCCTCTGGTTCGACCAAGCAATCACTGATTGCTTGGGACGCCAACGCGCTCAAGCGTGTTGGCGGTCCTGAGGCGCATGCGCCGAGGGATGGACGGATCGCCTTAAGGCGAGACGGCCACAATCCCTCCCTCTCCGCCACAAACAATAACACCCCTCGAATGGGGCGTTTCGATTTCTATTCGTGCGATACGTTGGTTAGGAGGCGTCCGAATGCCCGTCCAGGGGACGCAAGAAAACATACGTCTCAACCTAACCAGGCGCCTTGCTGCGATCATGTGAATAGGGGTCACATTCTCACAAGATCCAATACTGCATTAAAAGCGCTCTCGAATGTCAATCGTGAACTACCTTCGCCTAAAGGTGAGAGCTTCAAATTACGGCTCAAGCTAGAAGATGCCGCCGGCTTAGACGTAGGCCAGGGTCAAGTTTTGTCTTTGCTGCCATGGCATTCAGCCGACCTATATGCGCGGAGAAGAAACAGACGGCAAGGCTCCTTGCTAACTTACTCAAGCCGCAATCCCGGCGCGTCCTCCCGCATCCCTACCCCACTTCACCAAGGTGATACCATTTCGCGCGGGGAACTAACCAAAAAATCAGATCAAGAACGAGAGGAGAAGCTGGATGGAAGTCTCGAAAAAGAAGCTCGCGCTGGTCACAGGATTGTCGCTGGGATTACTGGCGCTGCCCGTGGCCTACGGCGAGGGGGAAAGCGACGGAATGACAGTGTTGATGAATGGCAATTTCGTGACGGCTGATCCGGAAAACATCAAATGGGTGTCCAATAAATCGGTGCCCTACGGTATGCAGATGGTGATGCTCTATGGCAATCCGTCACAACCGGGTCCCTATATCTTCCGCGCAAAGATGCCCTCAGGATACAAACTCCCGCCGCATAAACATCCGGACGAGCGTACCGTCACCGTACTGAAAGGCACCTATTGGTCCGGCATCGGCGAACGCTACAATCCGATGGTCATGAAGGAATTCCAGGCCGGCTCGTTCTACATCACCAAGGCGGGCGTGCCGCACTATTCCTGGGCTCGCACCGAAGTGTTCATCCAGGAGATGGGCACGGGGCCACTCGATAAACCCATTGAGTACATCAACCCCGACGACGACCCGAGAACGCAATAGGTCGACAAGCAAGATCATTTCACCACGGAGAACACGGAGAACACGAAGGAAAAACAAAACTACGAGAAGCCGTTCGGGGTTAAAAGCAGGGATAGCTGTTTGCTGGTCTGTACCACCAACTCTTGCCGAGACGGAATAGCAGCCACTGCGACAGTGCAACCTGAGCATTCTTGCTCTTGTTTTTCCTCCGTGTCCTCCGTGTCCTCCGTGGTGAATGCTTTTCCTTAGCGCTCAATCGCCCCGTTACGAGCGCTGCAACAGGGCTGCGCGTATCTGCTCCAGCGCGCCGGGATCTTCCAGCGTCGTCAGATCCCCCGGATCGCGTCCTTCAGCCAGTGCCTGGATGCTGCGGCGGAGCAATTTGCCGGAACGGGTTTTCGGCAACAGGCTCACGAAGTGCACGCGCGCCGGACGCCCGATCGCGCCGAGCTGCGCGTCGACCGCCGCCATCACCTCCTTCTCGTGCGCCGCTGCCAGATCCGGGGTCGCAATTTTCGCAGTGTCTTTAACGACGGCAAACGCGACCGGCATCTGGCCCTTGACGGGATCGGCGACGCCGACCACGGCGACTTCGGCGATATTGGAGTGCGATTGCACCGCTTCCTCGATTTCCCGCGTTCCCAGCCGGTGCCCCGCCACATTGATCACGTCGTCGGTCCGGCCGAGAATAAAGTAGTAGCCGTCCTGATCGCGGATTCCCCAATCGAAAGTCGAGTACACCTGCTTCGACGCGAAGGTGCTGAAGTAGGTCCGCACGAATCGTTCGTCATCCCCCCACACTGTGGACAGGCATCCCGGCGGCAGCGGCGGCACGATCGCCACGACAGCCTTTTCATCGAAGCCGGCCTCGGAGGCATCCGACTCGCGCAACAGCCTCAGATCGTAGCCGTAGGCCGGGAAGCTGGGGCTGCCATACTTGATCGGCGTCGGCTCCACGCCCGGCACCGCAGTCAGGATCGGCCAGCCGCTTTCCGTCTGCCAGTAATGATCGATGACCGGCTTGCCGAGCGCCTCCGTAATCCAGCGATGCGTCGACTCATCCAAGGGCTCGCCGGCAAGAAACAAATGTCTGAGCGACGATAAATCGTACTTTTTCAGATAAGCCGGATCATGTTTTTTCAAGACGCGGATGGCCGTCGGCGAAGAAAACATCACCTTCACCTCGTGTTCCTGCACGATTTTCCACCAGATACCCGGATCCGGACGGATCGGCAGCCCCTCGTATACGATCGTCGTCATGCCCCGGATGAGCGGGCCGTAGACGATGTAACAATGTCCGACCACCCAGCCGATGTCCGAAGTCGTGAACATGGTTTCGCCGGGTTCGCCGCAATAAATGTGTTGCATCGAGGCCGCCAGGGCGACAGCATGTCCGCCGGTGTCGCGCTGCACCCCTTTCGGCTTGCCGGTGGTTCCGGACGTATACAAAATGTAATTCGGCTCGTTTGATTCCAGCCAGACCACCGGCACATCGGGATGCGGGTAGTTGGCCGCCAGCGTCGCGTAATCCAGATCGCGGCCGGCAGTGATGGCCATGTCCTGATCCAGTCCACGATTGACGATCACGACTTTTTGCGGCGGGGAAGCGGATAAGCGCATTGCTTCGTCTACCAGATGCTTGTACGCAATGACCTTGCCGCCGCGCATCCCTGCATCCGCCGTAACCATCAGCTTCGGACGAGCGTCGTCGATGCGCGTGGCAAGGCTGGCAGCGGCAAAGCCGCCAAAAACCACGGAATGGATTGCGCCGAGTCGAGCACAGGCCAGCATCGCAAAAATCGCCTCGGCGATCATCGGCATGTAAATCAATACACGGTCGCCTTTCACCGCACCCAGGTCCCGCAGCACAGCCGCGAATCGACTGACTTCGGTATGCAGTTGCCGGTAGGTGTAGGTGCGCTCTTGGCCGGTTTCGGTGGACAAATAAACCAGCGCCTTCTGATCGCCGCGCAACGCGAGATGCCGATCGACGGCGTTATGGCAGATATTGGTGAGCCCGCCGACGAACCATCGCGCGAACGGGGGGCGGCCGTAATCGAGCACGCGGTCGAACGGCCGCTTCCAGTCGATCATCTGCGCCTGCTCCCGCCAGAACCCTTCGCGGTCTTCTATCGAACGGCGATGAAATTCCGCGTAACGCTGTCCCATGCGCCTCCTCCCTCCAGCCATGCCGCTCGGTCAGCCGATCTTGATGGCGGCGCGGCCACGCATTTTTGCATTCATGATTTTTTCGAACACGCCTGGCAAATCGGCAAAATCAACCGTGGTCACGATGCTTTTCAGGTGTCGCGGTTTGAGATCGCTCCCCAGACGCTTCCAGACTTTCTCGCGCAACGGCATCGGCGCATTGACCGAATCCACGCCCAGAAGGCTGACCCCGCGCAGGATGAACGGCATTACCGTGGTATTGAAATTGTGACTGGCCGCCAGGCCGATGCTCGCGAGCGCGCCACCGATCTGCATGGTACTGGCAAGCCATGCCAGGACGTCGCCGCCCAGATTGTCGAGCGCACCGGCCCAGGTCGCCTTGTCGAGTGGTTTTATTTTCGCAAGATCAAGACCACCGCGCAGCATGACCTCGTTTGCGCCCAGGCCTTTGAGGTAATCGGTTTCGTTCTCCTTGCCGGTCAACGCGACGACGTGATACCCCGCGCCGGCGAGGATGTCGACCGCGATGCTGCCAACGCCACCCGTCGCTCCGGTCACGATGACGGGCCCGTTCGCGGGCCTCAGGCCGTCGTGCTCCATACGCTCAACGGCCAGCGCCGCCGTGAAGCCGGCGGTACCCAGTGCCATCGCTTCGAACAAGTCCAGGCCTTTCGGCAAGGGGACGACCCAGTCGGCGGGAATGCGCGCGTATTGCGCGTAGCCGCCATCGTGCGCGACCCCGATGTCGTAGCTGGTGGCGATGATTGCATCGCCTTTCCTGAATCGCCCATCGCCCGACTCCATGACCGTGCCCGACAGATCGATGCCGCCGACGCAGGGGAAGCGACGAATGATCCTGCCCGCACCGGTCGCAGCCAGGGCATCCTTGAAGTTAACGCCAGAATACGCGACCTTGATCACGACGTTTCCCGCATCCAATTCGTCGAGCTTCATGTCGACGTAGCGGCTTGTCACCTTGCCGCCTTCGTTGAAAATCCGGTAAGCCTTTAGCGCCACCATATCCGTTCCCCTCTGGGCAATCGCTCGTTGAAGTTGATTTTAAGCGAGATGGGCTTCACTCAGATACTGGCGGGTCTGCATTTCGACCAGCCGGCTGGCGGCACGTTCGACTTCCACATCGCCCGCATCCGCCCGCAGCAATTCCGTCAAATGCATCTCGGCAGAAAGAATCAGCTTGACGCGGCGGTCGTAAAATTCGTCTATCAACCAGGCAAAGCGCCGTCGGCAATCCGCCTCGCCCGGTCCAGGGCGCCGCACTTCAGAGATAAAAACCGTGTGGTAACGGCGGGCTAGTTCGATGTAATCGGCTTGGCCGCGCGGCCCGTCGCACAACTCCGCAAAGCGGAACCATGCCACTCCCGGTCCGGTCCGCAGCGCCCGTACTGCACGGCCTTCCATTTCCAACTCAACATTGTGCTCAGCCTGTCCGCCGGCGATGGCGTCGAAGGTTTCTGCCATGGCTGCAGTGGCCCTGGCGTCGGCCGGAGAATGGAAAACCCCGCCCTTTTCCAGCACCCGCAGGCGGTAGTCCACACCGCCGTCGACCTGCACAACGTCGAGGTGCTGCGTGATCAGTTCGATCGCGGGCAGGAACTGGGCACGCTGCAACCCATTGCGATACAGATCATCCGGTTTCTGATTGGAGGTCGTTACCAGCACCAGGCCCTGCTCGAACAATCCCTGCAACAGATTGCGCATCAACATTGCATCGCCGATGTCACTGACATGGAACTCGTCGAGGCACAGCAGGCGAAGCTGCTGTGAGAGTGCCCGGGCAATATGCAGCAGCGGATTTTCTTCCCCCTGCAGATCGCGCAGTCGATGATGGATGTCCTGCATGAAACGATGGAAATGTACCCGGCTCTTTCGTTCGATCGGAACCGAGTCGAAGAACACATCCATCAGGAAGCTTTTCCCGCGTCCCACGCCACCCCAGAGATAAAGACCGTGGACCGGGCGCTGACGCAGGAATACGCGCAGCAACGAAGTTCGCGCCTGCTCTGACTCGGTCAGATCGTCGCGCAGCCGCTCGAAATGCCCAAGTGCGCGGAGCTGCGAAGAATCGAGTGAGAAACCGTGCGCCTGCGCCGCCTGCCGGGCTTGGTCGGCGTAGGACTGCGAATCGTCCGCCTGTGCCGGCCGGTCCATCAGAGATTGATCGTGCGCTTGTCCACGGCGAGCGCCGCTTCGTGCAAAGCTTCCGCCAGCGTCGGATGAGCGTGAACACTGCGCGCGATGTCTTCGGCCGTCGCGCCGAACTCCATTGCCACGACGGCTTCGGATATCAGTTCGGATGCATACGGCCCGATCATGTGCACGCCGAGGATGCGGTCGGTCTTTGCGACGAGATCTTCTAGCGGCAGGGCGGCTGAGGGGAGTGTTCCCCCCAGCCGCTTCATGGTCCAGGACAGCTACTTCTTGTTGGCCTGCTCGAGCTCGTCAACCTTGGCCGAGAG
>JANOGH010000111.1:0-5924 GCA_031414075.1 Betaproteobacteria bacterium
CGCTTCCACGCCGAGGTTGAAATTCAGCAGCGACAGCAGCAGGTTTTCCTTCGGCAAGCCGATCTTGCGCAGCACCGAAGAAAAGCCGAAACCATGCACAAGGCCGAACAGGAAACTCACCGCCCAGCGGCGGGAGACCGCATAGCGTGGCAGCAGGTTTTCCAATGCGACGTAAGCGATCGACAGTGCGATCACCGATTCGATCAGCACGCCGGGAAGGACGACCAGGTCGAGCGCGGCGATTGCCAGCGTGATGCTGTGCGCTACGGTGAAGGCCGTGACGATTTTCAGCAATGACCACAACCCGCCGCCGCGCAGCATCAGCGCCAGCAGGAACAACAGGTGATCGTAGCCGGTCAGGATGTGTTCGATGCCCAGCGGAAAGAAGCTGCCGGCCCCGCGCGAGGCGAGGGCTTGCTCCGCCACCGTGACGCTCGTCTCACGTGCGTCGGCTCCGAAGGCAAACTGCTGGCTGCCGCCCGACCAAACGATGGCGGCGAGCGTGTGCTGGGTCGGCCCGAGTACTTCGGACATGTCGTCGCGTATGGCCAGTTTGCGGATTTCGGCGGAGCAGGTGAATTCCACGTTAGCGGTGAGACTGACCGAGGCGGCGCTCGGCGGCACGATGTGGCCTTCGGTTGCGGCGCAGGTCGCGCCGTCACCGGTCAGACGGATTTTTTCGCTGATGGCCGTGATGAGCGGCCGGTAATCCGGCGTGACGCCTGGCTGCCCGAGGTGCATCTGCTCGGCTAGCGGGCCGGTCGCAACGTCCGACAAGGTCAGGTTGTAGCGCACAAGCTCGTCGACGATCGTGATAGTGGCATAGCCCGTCATGCCGCCGGTGTGGGAGCCGGCGAGGCCGGTCCATCCTAGCAGGAGGAGCAGGGCGCGGACCATGGTGAATGCGAAATTGCGTCGCGGCGAAACCTTGCGATGCACGGGCTAACGCCGGGCAGCGCCCGGCGGGACTTGCGCGGAATGGGTTGCCTTTGTGTCCGCCGAAGCCATGGCGTCAATCAAAGACAACAAGTTTCCGATCTGGTAATCGGCGATCGTGACCACGTAAGCGCCGCCCACCGGCAACACGTAACGACTCTGGCCATCGGGCGCGACATCGCCGACGGCGAATTGGGCGAGCGGCAGCGGATTGCCTTTCAGATATACCACGATGATCATCTGCGGTGAGGCGAGACCGTAATTCGCCGATTGCACGTCGAGTTTGAACTGGCGTTCCATGCGTGCCCGACCCAGAGCCGCGAAGGCTTTTTCGATCACTTGCGCCCGCGCCGGATCGGTCTTGTGTTCATGGACCTGCTGGGAACCGGAATGCATGCCGTGGTAGTACCAGGTGCCGCCCGCGTCGCGCTCGAAGCGACGCTGTGTTCCTGCCTGCACGAGTTCGATGACTGCGAGGTCCGTGATCGGTACGGGGATCAGCACTCGCGAACCTTCTACCCCGGGAATTGTTTCGGCCACTTTCTCCGGAATGCGCGATCGATTCCGATATTCGTTCACGGCGATTCCGGCCATCAGGAGGGCCAACACCAGCCAGACAATCAGAACCCGCCGCCGAACACCGCCGGCCTCGCTCATCGCTGCTTCCACCATACCGCGCAGCCGATGGCGGCCAGCAGAGCGGGAACCAGAATGATCGCAAGGAAAAAGGTGCCTTTCATCTGCCGGTGGTGAGGTTCACCCGCGGCGACTCCCGCGCGCGGGGCTCGAGTCCGATCAAATTTTCCCTGGATGCAAGATAGTTCACCGCATTCAGGAACAGCTTGCCGTTACCCATCACATGAAAGAACGAATTGGTGGCGAAGTCCGAGTCGCCGACGACGGCGATCCGGGAGCGGCCGGTCACCGGAACGCTCGGGCTGATCGCGGCCGGCGCGTCGGTATTCTTCGCTCCGGGCGTCGCGAACAGGGGGTCGCCAGCCGGAATCGGGCGGCGAACGGCCACGGCCACCAGCGTCAGCGGCCCGGGAAGGTCCTTGCCCTTGTCGAAATGCGCTCGCGTCGGGTCGGTTTCGCCAAAACTCTGTTTGGAAGAATTGGCCAGTGGAATGACGTCGGTGCGCGCAATGCGCTGTGGCGTCGGCGACAGGGACCGCCCACCGGGGAAAAACGTCAGCGGCAAGTCCTGCGCGATCGGATGGTAGTTGTATTCGGTCACGGCGGGCGAAGAGGGATCGGCCCAGAAGTGGCTGGACTCATCGATCACGATATCGTCATCGACGACGATACCGTACTCCCGCAAGATGGGCTCGAGGCCGGTGCGTGTGAAAGGATCGAGCAGGAAAAACCCGTTGCCGCCAGCAGCCAAAAAACGCCGGATCGCCTCGATTTCCGGGGGCAGGAGGGGTTGCTTCGGGCCGGCGACCACCAGCAACGAGCACTTGCCGAGGTTTTCCCCCGAGCCGGTTTGGGAAAGGGAAACCTTCTCGGCCGTGTAATTCAGCGACTCCAGGGCACCGCGCGCCTTAGACATGCCGTGCTGCTCATACAGGACGTACACGGAGCCCAGTCCGTGACTGTGCCCCGGGGCGCCTTCCATATGGTCGTGGGATTCCTGGCTGAACGGATCGGCTTCACGATGCCCGTCGAGGAAACAGATCTTCTGCGTGACGCCCAGGGAGATACGCAGGATGGCGTTGGCAATTTCGGTTTCGGTCTGCCCGTTCAGTTGCATCTTCCTGCCTTCGCTTTCCAGCAGCGCAGTGCCGGCGAACTGCACCCCTCGCATCCGCGCCTGCGCGGGATTGAGCATCGGGTCGAAAAATTCCAGTTTCAGCTTGTCGGTCTGGCTGCCCATCAGTTCGTAGAGCTCGACCGCCTCTCGCATCACCGGGTCGTGGAAGAACGTGATGTGGACCGGTTTCTCCAGGCGCTTGAGTACCGTAACGGTTTGCGGAGAGAGCGAATATCTGCCTTCCTCCGTCATGTCGAGCCGCGCCGGGAACTGCACCGAAAAATAGGCGACTGCGCACAGCACCCCCACGATACCCAGAGTGTAGAGCAGGATTTCCCCGCGTCGTTGCCGCAGCAGGGCGGCAAACTCGGCTCGCAATGCGTAGCCGCCCCACCCGGAGAGCGCGAGACCTGCGGCAGCGATAAGCCAAATCCAAAGTTTGCCTTCGAGCAGAATCGCCTGAACGGCACCGGCCAATGCCAGCAAGGCAATGCCCGCGATGAGGATCAGGCCGGATCGAAAGAATTTGTCCATTTCAGCGTCGCCATTGCAGGTAACTTGCGTTCAGGGTCAGGGCAATGGCGCTGACGATAAGATAGAACATCACGGCTTCACTGCGGATCAAGCCCTGGATGAAGTCCGCGAAGTGCAGCGAGAAGGACAGGTAGCCGAAAAGACTGCGCAGCGTATAGGATGACTGGAAACTCTGCAGATGGCTGATATACCAGAAACTCAGCAGCACCGGCACCGTAATCAACGCCGCGACGATCTGGTTCTGCGTCAGGGCGGAAAATAACTGGCCTACCGCGAGACAGGCCATCCCCAGCAACACGAAGCCGAGGTAGCCTGCAATGATGGTCGTGGTCTGCGGATTGCCATACAGGTAGAGCGGAACCATGTCGATGAGCGTGCCAGCGGTCATCAGCAGCAGTATCGTGACCGCGCCCAGATACTTGCCGATCACGATCTCCCAGGGTTTGAGTGGCAGCGTCATCAGCAATTCCATGGTGCGCCCGCTGTATTCCCCGGAGAACAGGCGCATCGACACTAGCGGAAGCAGTGTCAGAATCAGAATGCCCATGTTCCGGAAGGTTTCGTCCATCGATGCGCTGCCGGTGAGGAACATGTTGTAGCTGAAGAAATAGCCGGTGCCCACCAGGAACACCGCGACGACGAAATAGGCGATCGGCGACCGGAAGTAAGTCAGCAGTTCTTTCCTGTAAATGGCCAGCACGCCGTTCATTGCGGCGCCTCCTCAACGTGATTCTGGCCGACATAGCGCAGAAAAATGTTTTCCAGCGTCGGCTGCTGCCGTTCGAGGCGATGCAGATTCCAGCGGGCCGCCACTGCGCGTGCGATGGCCGATTCCACGCCCTCGCGGGCGTCGGTCTGGCATTCGACGTTGAGCATGTCCTGCATTCCCGGGACGGGATGAGTCACCACCGCGCTGACCCCGGCAACCGCAAGCAGTTCTGCCCGCAATGCGTCGACAGGGGCGCTCACCATGAGCAATACCCGGTTGGTCTGCTCTGAGGCGCGTTGCAGGCCGGTCGGAGAATCGATGGCCAGCAGGCGACCTTGATTGATGATCGCCACCCGCCGGCAGATGAGCGTTACCTCGGGCAGGATATGGGTGCTCAGCAGCACCGCATGTTCCTTGCCGAAGGAACGGATGACTTCGCGGGTTTCCTGGATCTGACCCGGATCGAGACCCGCGGTCGGTTCGTCGAGCAGCAGCACTTCGGGTTTTCCGAGAAGTGCCTGGGCAAGCCCGGTGCGCTGACGAAATCCTTTGGACAGTTTGTAGATTTCACGGTTGAGTACATTCTCGAGCCTGCAGGCTGCGGCGACGCGATCGATTTCGGATTTGATCTGGTTGCGGGGAACGCCTTTGACCCTCGCGACAAATTGCAGATACTGGGTGACATCGAGCGTATCGTAAACCGGCGGATGTTCCGGCATGTAACCGAGCCTGCGCGCCGCCTCTTCATTCTGGGTCGCCATATCCAAGCCGGCGACTGTCACTCGACCCGAAGAAGCGGTGGTGAATCCGGCGATCATGCGCATGGTCGTGGTCTTGCCGGCGCCATTGGGGCCGAGGAAACCGACAATCTCGCCCTTGTCTACCGAAAAGCTCATGTCATGGACTATGGTCTTCGCACCGAATCGCTTCGAAACGGATTCCAGTGCAATGGCGGGTGCGGATGTGTTCATCAGGATTGTCGGCAACAAAAAGGCCCCCCGAAGGGGGCCTTGCAAAAGACTGTCAAAAACCCGGTACGGCTTACTTGTACCAGCGGGCGCCCTTGGCGGCGTACTGATCCTGGTCGTGGGCCATGAACAGTGAGGTGCCTTCGATGTCGCGCATCATCTTCAGGCGGTTCAGGGACTTGGTGTAGTCAAGGACGCTGTAGTTCAGGCCGGCGGGGTAGCCATCCAGGTTTTCCTGCATCCAGATCGCGTCTTGGGAAATGATGATGGTGCCGCTGCTGCCGGTCTTCACCTTCATCGACTGATGGCCCAGCGTGTGACCCGGGGTGCTGAGGATCAAAACCGAGCCGTCACCGAACAGGTCATAGTCACCTTCCAGTTCCAGGAAGTTGTATTCACGCGTGCCTGCCATGTCGGCCATGACGAAAGCGCCATCGCTGCGGCCCTGGAACTTCTCCGGGAACCAGCCTTGGTAGAGCTCTTTCTTCTGGATCACGTGAACGGCGTTCGGGAACAGCTTCATGTTGCCGGCATGGTCGAGGTGCGTGTGCGACGTCACCACAACCTTGACCTTGTCGGCGGAGTAGCCGAGCTTCTTCAACTGCATGTCGATCACGTCTTCACGCTTCTGGTTCGGTTTCAGGAAATCGCACAGCCCCGGTTGCCAGTAGGCCTTGCAATTGCCGTCTGAGATCGCGACGTTGTTGCCGGTGTCGAACACTACCAGTCCCTTCGGGTGATCGATAATCCACATGCTGATCGGGATGGTGATGTCGCGTTGTTTTTCTTTGGGCACGGTGGGGATCAGACCAGTAATCGCGAACGGACCGAACATGCCGCTGGCGGTCCAGTAGACCTTCACGGTCTGCGCGAACGCGGTGGAAGCGGCGAATACACACAGCAGACCGAACAATGCGGCGACGATGCCTGTTTTCTTCATGGTTTCAATTCCTCCTTAGAATTTTCGTGGTAGTTCTTTTACTTTATTTAGTACCCACATGCACCGCCTGTGATTTCTTTTATT
>JANOGH010000112.1:0-6380 GCA_031414075.1 Betaproteobacteria bacterium
GTTTGTTGCAGCAGATGCGCCCAAGTCACCTGAGCGTTGCGGCCTTCGTCAAAGCCAATGCCGGCTACCCGCACTCCCACGGGCTCGTCGACATCGGGCAGCAGGCCGCGGTCGTGGGCGACTCCCGCGATGAGCGCCAAATAGGTTTTTGCAATGCTGAAAGTGAGGTCGGCGCGCTCGGGCTCGCCCCACGTCGTCAGCGTTCTCCCGTCCAGGACGATGGTGCCGGACACCGGTCCGCGCGCATGCACCGGCCCGAGCAGCCGGTTCCAGGGTGGCGGATCCTCGTGATGAATGCCCCACTGATCGTCGATCTCGTGACTCCACGAAGTTTCGTGATCAATCGCAAATTGCACCGCCTCCTCAATTGTTTTTTTGTGCATGGGTCAACGTGGTAATCGTGGATTTCGAGCCGGTCCGCATTTTTGACGCTGTTGGTGTGAGTATGGCGCGACCGTGTGATCCTCGCAGACGCACGGTTGAATCATTTACCCATCACGGTTTCGCAAGCCTTTCACCGCGTAAAGCGTTCGGTGATCTCGCGCTTGCTCGCGAGAGCTCAGGTTTCGTTCGGGTTCAGCGCTGTTGTCCATCATCGCCCGGTTCATCGAGGATAGCTCCGAAACCGATAGCTGCCCCGTTCTTTAGCGCGACCTCCTTGCTGTTTTAATTCCTTATAGATCAATGATCCTGCTCAGCAGACCTTGTCTTGCAAATACGAGTCATTCGTATTAGTATTCGCTGAGTACGCAGGAATGAGCCCTGACCCCGTCTTTCGAACAGCAATTGATGAGGAGATCAAATGACACCCGTGTTTGCAGATTCAATTGCGCTTGATCGCAATCGATTCATTGCCAGAACCTTGCTGGGTTGCGTGGTTGGCGGCCTTCTCAGCGCCGCGCCCGCGTCGGCGGACGAGCGTTTCTTCACCTACACGCAGGACGCGGACGTGCTGCCGAAAGGCGCCTGGGAGTTCGAGCAATGGCTCACGCTGCGTGAGGGGCATCCGGGCGGCAATGATCAGTTCGACCAGTATCGTTGGGATTTCCGCGAGGAAATTGAACACGGCTTCACCGATCGATTGAGTGGGGCGATGTATCTCAACTTCAGGCAGGATCAGGTGGTCGCGAACCAACCAGGGCTGCTGGATTCCAGCAAGTTCTCGTTCAAAGGCATCTCGGCGGAGCTGAAATACCAATTGGTCAATCCGAATACCCAACCGATCGGGGTTGCGTTGTATTTCGAGCCCACTTACAACGGCAACGAGCAGGAACTGGAATACAAATTCATCGTTTCCAAGAACATCGCAGACAAATGGGTGCTGGCCGCGAACGCCGTGCTCGAGCAGGAATGGGAGAAGGAGGATGGCGCGACAAAAAAGGAGTCGGTCCTCGAGTTCACGCTGGGCGCCGCATACCGGTTCACGCCGAATTGGTCCGTAGGCCTGGAAGGACGTTACCACGCAGTCTATGAAGGAACGTCGCTGAACAAGTTTCTCGGCAAGGCTTGGTTCCTCGGGCCCAATATACACTACGGAACGGCCAAGTGGTGGGGCACCTTTACCTTCCTGCCGCAGATTTCGGGAGACCCGAGTGATGGCGGAATCAATACCACCGAGCACCCGATCTATGAGGCGCGGCTGATCTTAGGTATCAATTTCTGATCGACCGATCCCACTATCCACGCAAAGAGGATATCCTTGGCATTGCCTGCGGCGTCACGATTGTGTGCGCGCATAACCAAGAGTGGAATTGATATGGAGAACTTCACACCCGCCAGCGCTCTCGTCGGCGGATTGCTGATCGGCGGCGCGGCGACGCTGCTGCTGTGGCTCAACGGTCGCATAGCCGGCATCAGCAACATAGTGAACGGTCTGCTCGACTGGAAGCGGGGCGATCTGCTCTGGCGCCTGCTGTTCCTGTCCGGGCTGGTGGCAGGCGCCGCTGTTTTCTACGCCCTGTTTGGCCGCGCGCCTGAGGCGCGTCCCGACTTTCCAGCCTGGCTGCTGGGCATCGGCGGCGTGCTGGTGGGCTTCGGCACGTCGCTCGGCAGCGGCTGCACCAGCGGTCACGGCGTATGCGGAATAGGCAGGCTGTCGGCGCGCTCGCTGGTCGCGACGCTGATTTTTCTCGTGACGGGGATCGTCACGACTTACGTGGTCCGTCACGTGTTCGGGGTGTTCTGATGGGCAAGTACATCAGTATTCTCGTCGCAGGGCTGATCTTCGGCGTCGGATTGGCTCTGTCCGGCATGACGCATGCGAGCAAGGTGCTGGGCTTTCTCGATGTGACCGGAAACTGGGACCCGAGCTTGTTGCTCGTGCTCGGCGGTGCGGTTGCCGTCACCGCCGTCGCGTTCCGCTTCATCCTGCGCCGGTCTTCGCCGGTGCTCGAAGACAAATTCAATCTACCGGTTGCCCGAGTCATCGACGGGCCGCTGGTCGTCGGCGCCGCGATCTTCGGCATCGGCTGGGGCATCAGCGGCTACTGTCCGGGACCGGGCATCGCCTTGCTGGCGGCACCCGCTTGGGAGACGTGGGTGTTCATTCCCGCCGTGCTGCTCGGCGCTTTCCTTCACAAGGCGTTTACGTCATCGCCCGGCGGCATCGTGACCCCGCCCCGCGGGGTCGACGGTTAGTGCTCTCGTGCTCTACACCCAACACAGAGGCACAGAGGGCACAGAGGACACAGAGAAGGGCATACGGGGTTGGGAAAGACATGGGCGACCTGTGCGGCTACAGCAATTGTGACCATTGTTGTCAATTAATTTGCCGTTAACTTTCTTTTGTTTTCTTCTGTGCCCTCTGTGCCCTCTGTGCCTCTGTGTTGGGTTTAGAGGGGTAGAGGTTTAGTTTGTCCCGAGCCAGCGCTTGCGGGCGCGGGCGCCGGCTTTGTCTTCGTTGGCGCTCAGCGACCATGCGTCCGGTTTCGCGGCGGCCGGCGTCACATCCAGTACGTGCAGCTCGTCGCGGCGGAACGCGTGCAATGTCACGGCCTCGCCGGGCCGGTAACGCAATACCTGGTGGTCGAAGTTGTCCGGCGTGACGCGCAGGCCATTCATCGCCATGACGATGTCTCCTGCTGCAAGCCCGGCCTTTTGCGCCGCGCCGCCGTCGAGCACATGCGTGACACGCACATTGCCACCTTCTGTGCCGGTACGTACGCCGAGCGTCACCCCGCGGTCGGCTGCCTTTTCCGTGCGTGTCGGTTTGCCTTCGCGGCGGTCTACACCTGAGCGCGGTGGTCTTGGCGCCAGGTCCACGCCGACCGAGACTAGAAGCTTCTGCAGCGGCAGATCGGCGGTCGAGCGCACTGCCTGGTCGAAGAAACGCTTCAGCTTCACGCCAGTAACCTGTTCGGCGATCTTCTCGATGCCATCCTCCGGCACGCCGATGCCTTGCATCCCGTAGCGCTTCCACAGTGCGCGCATCACGTGGTCGAGAGATCGCCGTCCGCTCGTCTGATTTCGAATAAAGAGGTCGAGGCAAAGCGCGATCAGACTGCCCTTGCCGTAGTAGCTAACCCCTGCATTCGGCGTGTTTTCGTCCGGGCGGTAGAACTTGATCCACGCATCGAAGCTCGATTCTGCGACAGTCTGTTTGTTGCGCCCGCCGGTACGCAGCAGCGACGTGACATTGCGGCCAAGCGTGTCGAGATAGGTATTCCGTGGCATCAGTCCCGAACGCACCAACAGCAGATCGTCGTAGTACGAGGTGATGCCTACGAAGGCCCATAAGAGCGTAGTGTGGTTCTCGCCATTCAGGTCGTAAGGCGTGAACGCGGCGGGCTTGATGCGCTTCACGTTCCAGGTGTGGAAGTACTCGTGGCTGGCCAGTCCCAGAAAAGTGCGATAGCCGCTGCTCGGTTCATGCATCCTTTCGTGCGGCAGGTCGTTGCGCGTGCAGAGCAGCGCCGTCGAGGCCCGATGCTCCAGACCGCCGTAGCCGTCGCCCACCGCGGTGACCAGGAACACGTAGCGATCCATTGGCGCCGGTTCACCGAAAAAGCGGATCTGGGTTTCGCACAACGTTTTCAGGTCGCGAGTAAGGCGCCGCATATCGGCGCGATGCCGGCCGGTGATGGCGATGTCGTGCTGCACGCCGCAGGCCTTGAAGGTCGCCAGCGTGAAAGTTCCGATCTCGACCGGGTGGTCGATCAGCTCGTCGTAGTTGGCGGCTCGGTAAGTGCCGAAGGAGTAGGGCCTGGCATCTTTGCGTTTCATTGCCGTGGCGATGCGCCAGTTGCGATAATGCCTGCCTTTCGGCGGCAGGATTTCGACTTCGACTGGTTTTTCCTCGCGGCCCTCGACCTGCAGGAACACAGCAGGGCCGTTGAAGAAGGCGTGCGTCGTGTCCAGGTGCGCACTGCGGACCGAAAGATCCCACGCATAGACCTCCATCGTCACCGTCACCGGGCCAACGACCGGTTCGACTTGCCAGGTGTTCTTGTCCAGCTTCACCATGCGCAGCAACTGCCGGCCACTCTGTGCGCGGATACGCACGACGTGTTTGGCGAACTCGCGAATCAGGTAGCTGCCCGGAATCCAGGTTGGCAGCGAAAACTTCTGTCCTGCGGGGTCGGGGTTGTCGACCGTGCAGCGGACTTCGAACAGATGGGCTTCGGGGTGGGACGGGAAGATCGAGTAGCGGATCGGGGTAGCCATTTAATCAGTCGAAGTGATTGGATCCAAGGCGGCTTTATGGCGGGGAAGGGGTGGTCCGTCAAGATGGCCCACGATACAAGAAACAAGGCCGACACCAGGGGTGGTGTCAGTTCCGTTGCGGTTCGCGGGCGAGGGGGTGCTGCGCAAGCCATGCGGCCGCACGGCGCGCGCCTTCGCTGACTTCCGCTTCGGTCATCTTTCCGGCCAGGCCGTCGCGGTAGCGGATGGCCACCGGCTGCCCGGTTTCCGCGGCAATTGCGAACCACTGGTAGGCCGTGACGTAATTGGCCGACAGGCTGTTGCCGTCGTAGTGCATTCGCCCGAGAAGGAACTGCGCCTCGCTGTCACCCTGCTCCGCAGCCTGCTCGAACCACGACGCCGCGCCGACGTAGTCCCGCGTGCGATACGCCTGCACGCCCTTGAAGAATGCTTCGGCATCCTGCGCGCCGGCAACGCCCGCCCACAGCCACAACGCCACCCCCAGTCCGGTGAGCAGAACTTTCATGGGAATGCATCATACTAAAAGGCGGGGGCTCTGCAAAAATCCCGCGACGACGCGCTGGTCGAGCCGCAAACGCCTGCCCGGCCATGCAGTTTTGCCGCGATGCAGCGGGCGCCGGTGGACCTTCTGTCATTCCCGGTCGTGTATTCTCGCGCTCTTGCGGTGCGCGATCCTGTACACAACGAAATTCCCGAGCGGAGAGGATGGATGAAGAAGCTGTTGGCCTGCCTCGCGTCGACCCTGGTCATTACCGGGGCGCCCGTCACCGGGACGAATGGGGCCGAGCAGGGCGGGTTCGAAGGCCGGGTCGTCGTCGAGTGGCTGGACGACGCCTTCGTGCCGTCGATGCGCACGGTCGAGGACTTCGGCTTCAGGCAGACGAAGGGCAAGTTCTGGACAGTTGCGCGCGGCCAGGTCTTCGACGGCAAGGGCATGCCGCCGCTGTTCAGCGACCTGGCCGGCCCGCCCTACGAGGGCAGCTTTCGCAAGGCCTCGATGGTGTACGAATCCGCCACTCAGAGAATGACCGAGAAATGGGATGAGGCGCAGCGCATGTTCTTCGAGGCGAGCGTGGCCGAAGGCGTTGCCGCGCGGGATGCGAAGGTGATGTACCTGCTGCTGGCGCTCCAGGGTTCGAGCTGGGAAGTTGCCGGCTCCTCACGCTGCTTCGGCAGCTGCCATGGTGTGTCCGGCCCGCTGGAATGGCGGCCGGTCATCGACGAAGCGAGGGCTGGGGATCTGGTGAAATGGGTGCGCGCCGCCGATCCGAAGCTGGACGAGATCGACCTGCGCGCGCAGTCCGCGATCCGTGCGACGGGGCCGCACATCTTCACGCAGCCGCCGTGCGACATGTTTTCCGGCTCGACGCTGGTCCGCAAGCGTTGCGACTGATGGAAACCGCTCCCGCTGCAAGGCGCGCAGATTCCATCCGCCTCGGCCCCTGGCACCAGGGAGCCGTGTACGGCACGACCGCCGTGCTCGCCGTGAGCGGGATCATCTGGCTGGTACTGCATTATTTCCTCGCCGTGCCCGGTGAATACGGCCCGCAGATCCACCCGCTGGAGCCCTGGATGCTGCGCTTGCACGGCGCGGCGGCGATGGCGGGGCTGATCATCTACGGTTCGCTGCTGCCGGTGCATGTCCGCCGCGCATGGTCCATCCGCCGCAACATTGCGCTGGGCATCGGACTGGTCAGCTTCATGCTGCTGCTGACCGT
>JANOGH010000113.1:0-4917 GCA_031414075.1 Betaproteobacteria bacterium
GCGCGCGGGCCGGCCAGGCTGTATACGAGGAAGCCGGATCCGAGCGCAATCATCAGCACAATCATGATGATTACTTGACCACGCTGTGAGCAGGCTCGCGCCGCGCTCGAAATTTCCGGTCGGGTCATGTCCGCGATGCAGGCGAGCTGTCAGCCTCTGTCCATGAATCTCATCGGGCAACCGTCGCAGGACTCCCGCCCTTGTCCCCTGTTGCCGGAGCCGTACTCTCCGCCGTTTTCGATTTTTTCTCAGCGACGGGTCGGGCTGCTGGAGGCCCCACGGGTGCGGCAGCGCCCTCAGTTGCCGCTGGCCGGCGAGTAAAATCCTCCTGGATCTGGCCGGAATTCAGATCGACTCGCTGGCCGACCTTGACGCGCGTGGCCGCCGTCTTGCCAGGAACCCGTATCGCAGTCGATGCGGGTGCAGCACCATCGGTCGTGATCTGCACGCCATCGGGAGAGGCATTGTGATATGCCGTGCCGTTGATCCAGACCGTGTTTTCGGCATCGCTGCGGGTTACCACGCCGGTCAGGTGAACGGTACGAGGAGCAGGGACAACCGGCGCCTGCGTCGCGACCGGTTTACCTGCGTCGAGAACGCTGCGCTGGGCCGGGGTGAAAAAAAGCCTGCCGAGCGGTTCCGCCGCCATTCCGACAGCCGGAATGATCGAGCCGGCGACGAGGGCTGCGACCGCGAGCGCTTTCGTCATGATTTATCGCCCTTGGGATCGATGGTCACCCACGACAGCTCACATTCGGCGGTAAGGTTGGCTTGTCTGGGTACCGGCGCGCCTTGTCTTCCCGCACGATCCAGGGAGCAGCCGTTCAGCGCAAACAGGCCCGGCTGCTGCGCTGCGAGTGCGCGGAATAATCGCATCAGGTCGCCTTCGTGCAGAACGCCGAAGGAAAGTCTCATCCGCGAGTGCATGACCCGATTCGCGACGGGATTGTCTTTGGCGGTATAGGGGAACGGTTCCTGCGCGGTCAACTGGTAATCGACACCGAGCAGACCCGCCTGCGCGCTTGCTGCACGCAGGCCTTCCACCCAGTTGAGGCGCTGCTCGGCGCCGACAAAACCCGACTTTTCCAGTTGGTGATACGCCTGCAGGTAGTTCATCACCGTTTCACGTTCATCTCCGGAGCGCTGATAGCGGGTGCGAGCTTCCCTCAGGCCGGTCAACTGATCCCGGTATTGCTTCTCAGATGCCGAGTGCAGATGCGACGAGAACGACACCATCACGAACGACGCCGCGATCGCAATCGCCAGCGCGAGCAGCGGCATCTTCATGGCACCCAGATCTTTCGCTGTCAGCTGCATCTAGACCCCTTTCCTGAACACAACGGCGATCTCGAAGTGGGCTGTTTCCTTTCCCGGGATCGCCATCGTGCTGCCGTCAAGTCCCGCATTGGACCGTATATCGAGGGGCAATTTCAGTACCTTGACCTCGGCGACCGCGTTGTCCCGGGCGATCAGTCGCAAAAAGTTGTTGATGGCGTTCATTGCGGCGCGGTAGTCACCTCCGAAACGAGTGACTTCGCCATGCACGATGCCTGTCTGTAACAGATTGCCGGGCCCGGCTGCCGGAGCCGCAGCAGGGTTCACGCCCGTTTTGGTCGTCGGTGCATCGCCGTAGTGCCACTCAAGGCGCCGCAACTGGATTTCCGGGGAAACGTCGAGCGCGTGGCTGATGATCGAGAACATTGCTTCCGGAGAACGCAGGCCGGTGCGAATCTGCTCGGCGATCTCGACTGTATGGCGCAGATTTTCCGCGCTTGTTGGCGCATCGGGAAACTGTGCCGTGACTTGCTGGTACTTGGCCTGATAATCCTGGGTCTGCCGTTGCGCGGTGAGGGTATTCTGATCTATCCCCGTTGCCTGGTAGACAGTCAGGCCGCTCCATATCACGGCGCCGGCCAATGTCGCGCCCGCGGCAGCGTATGCCCACCTCCCGGCGGCGAAGCGATGATAGCTGCGGGTAAGGTAAGACGGGGCGAAATTGAGCGTTGGCGCTTGCTCGCCGAGCAGGGACAGGTGCAGGGTGTCGGCCGATGCTTCGAGATCCGCGACCGAAATGCCGAAGCGGGCATGAATATCGTTGATGTCCAGATACTGGCAATGCGTATTCGGACGTCCGCGTATGATCGCCGCGGGCAATCCGGACAGCGATCCGTCTTGATCGAGGATGACGAGTTCCAGGGTGTCATCGACGTGCGTGACGGTCAGCGCATCCAGATACATGCGCGTATTGGCGATCTCGTCCGCGTAGTGCTGGTCGGCCACATCCGTGGCTTCACGTAACGGCGTGAGCCGGCTGATACGAAATTTCAGATTCTTGAAAAACGTCTGCCGCAACCCTGCGCTGTTCTTGCTGATGATCAGCAGGTTGGGATGCTTCAGCTTCAGGCGCTCGATCAGCGAGGCACTGACCAGCGCCAGCGGATAGATTCCGGATATAGGCAGCTTGCCGGCTTCGATGGCGCGCAGCCACGGAATCAGCAGATCCGGATTCGTCAGTGCAGCGAAAAGGTAGCGGTCGTCGCGGCGCTTTCCAGTTTCCCGATCCTGCAGCGCGTAGGAGTAATACGGCGTCGTGCGGTAAAGCTGCTTGAGTTTGCGGCCGACCATTTCCGCCCGCTCGCGACCGCGGATATGCGGCAGCGTTTCGAAACGGAAATCCTCGTCAACGGTATCCACGATGATGTGGATCGGCAGGCCATGGGCGCCGCGAAGAAAATTGACGAACGCGTTCCAGCCAGCCTCGTTATTCTCGAAACCCGTGCACGACAGCAGGCGGCGCCGGCGCCACACAGCAACCGTGGCCCGGTCGTTCGATACGCAGAGCAGGAGTTTGGCCGCCATCAGAGTTTCAGTTTTCCGAGAACATCGTACACCGGCGTCAATACCGAGAACAGGATCAGCGCCAGCATGCCACCGAGTACCAGCGTCAGCGTGGGTTCAAGCAGCTTTAAGGCCTTGTCGACCGAATCGCGCACGTCGCGGTTGTAGAAATAAGTCACATTCATCAGCGCAGTATCCAGCGCGCCCGTGGTTTCTCCCACCCTGATCATCCGGATCACCAGTGGCGGAAACATGCCCAGACTCTGGAACGCCGCAGACATGCTTTCGCCGGCGTTGATCTGCTGTCCCGCACGTTGCAGGCCCTCCGCGATCACGCGGTTTGCGACAATGTCCTCGCTGGTCTTGACGGCGTCCAGAACGGTGATGCCGGAGCGGTACATCAGGGCGAAGAAATTGGCGAAGCGGGCGAGAATGATCTTCTGCAGAATCTCCCCCGTGACGGGTAGATGCAGGATCGCGTAGTCGAACAGGTAGCGGGACCGCGGCCGGGTGCGAACCATGAAACTGATGACGACCGTGACTATGATCGGCAAGACCAGGAGCACGGGCCACCACGTGACGGTGAAGTTCGATAGCCAAATCAGTATCCGTGTCTGAATCGGCAATGTCAGCCCCATGGTCGTCAACAATTGGGTGACCTGCGGGACGAGATACACGAGCAGAAAGACCATTACACCCGTGACGACGACGAACACCAGCGCCGGATAGACCAGCAAACGCCTGGTCTGGGAAATCAATTCATCCTGCCATTTGAGGGTGGCCCCGAGATTCTCGAATACCTCGGTCAAGGTGCCGGAAAGTTCGCCGGCCCGTATCAGGGCGACGAATATGGTATCGAAGACGTGCGGAAATGCGCCAAGCGCCTGTGACAGCGTCTTGCCGCCTTCGATCTCTTCGAGTACCGAGGTCAGGATTTCGCGGAAGCGCGGATTCTCCATGCCTTCGCGCAAATCGCGCAGGCCTTCGAGCAGGGGAATGCCGGCGCGTGAAACCTGCTCCAGATCGAAGCAGAACGTGATCAGGTCCTGGCGCCTGATGCTGCCGCCGGAAATCGACGGCCCCTGACTGCGTACAGCCCTTGCGATGATGAGGTCGAGCCCCATTTTTTTCAGGCGCAACTCGAGGTCCACCTCGTTCGCGGCATCGAGCTTACCGCGTGCCGGGCGTCCCGTCCTGTCGATTGCCTTGTACCGAAATGCGGCCATTGGTTGCCTGGTTGTGCTTTAACCGGTTACGTTGCGCATACCGTCGCGGCCCGCGCACCCTGGTTTGTACTGCGCTCTATCTGGCACGACCTGTCAGGTCGATGGCGCGAGCCACCTCGGCCAGGCTGGTCGAGCCTTCGACTACGCGCGCCACGCCTTCTTCGGCCAGCGAGCGGAAGTTCTTGGCAAAGGCGGTTTCGCGCATTTCCCTCGGGCTTGCGCGCCGCGCGACCAGTTCGTCGAGATCGGCATCCATGTGCAAAATCTCCATGACCGTGGTACGACCCCGATAGCCCCGGTGGTTGCACCGATTGCATCCCACTGGACGGAAAATCTTGAATTCGCCGTCGACCTCGTGCCCGAGTAGCTGTCGTTCTTCCACCGAAGGCGTGTAGGCCTCTTTGCAGTGGGTACACAATACCCGCACCAGCCGTTGCGCGATGATGCCGATAATGTTGCCGGCCATGATGTCGGGCGCAATGCCGATGTCCAGCAGCCGCGGAAAGGCGCCGAGCGCTGAATTGGTGTGCAGGGTCGTAAATACCTGATGGCCGGTCATGGCGGCACGGAATGCCATTTCGGCAGTTTCACGATCGCGGACTTCGCCTACGAGAATGATGTCCGGGTCCTGGCGCATGATCGAGCGAATGCCGTTGGCAAAATCGATCTTTGCCATTTCGGAGACCGAAGTCTGCCGCATCATCGCCACCGGATATTCAACCGGATCCTCCAGCGTCATGATGTTCACGGATTCGACGTTGAGCGTGGCGAGCAGCGAATAAAGCGTGGTTGTCTTGCCGCTCCCGGTCGGGCCTGTCAGAACCAGAATGCCTTCCGGGCGGGCGAGCATGAG
>JANOGH010000114.1:0-2816 GCA_031414075.1 Betaproteobacteria bacterium
CCTGAATGGGCGGCGCCGCGACCGGGCATGCGGCAAATGCGACACGCAGCGGCAGCCGGTGGCCGATTCGCCCGAAGCCCGCAGGGCCGCCTTGTGGCCCCCCGGCAGCTTTGGACACGGAAAATGCGGATAGCGTCGGGCGCTGGCGTTGTTGCGTGACCTCGATGAACGTGTCAATCGACATGCCAATATCAGCGTGCGTCCCGGCACGCACGCTGCCGGTTACTACGCAGATCACTGGCTGGCGCTGATCGAGGACCAGCGCATGACCAAGATGCGTGCTCGCGCCGTGATCGTCGCCAGCGGCGTGTTTGACCAGCCCGCCGTATTTCACAACAACGATCTCCCCGGTGTGATGCTGGCTTCGGCGGCGCAGCGCCTGATTTATCGCTATGCGGTGAAGCCGATGCGATCCGCAGTCGTGCTGACGGCCAATGACGACGGTTATGAGGCCGCGCTCGATCTGCAGGCCAACGCTATCCGTGTCGATGCCGTGGTGGACCTGCGAAGCAATGCAGGCCACACGAGTGCCGCAACCAAGTTGGCGCAGGCCGGCGTGCGAATCTACAGCGGGCACGGGCTGCATGAATTGAGAAAAAAAGGCGACCGCGTCGGCGCCGCCGTGGTCTGTCCATTGCTCGCCAGCGGCGAGCTCGATACCGCCAGAGCTGAGATCATCGGATGCGACGGCGTATTGATGAGTGTCGGCTATGCCCCGGCCGCCGCGCTGCTCTATCAGGCCGGCGCCAAGATGCGCTTCGATGACGCGATTCAGCAATTTGTTGCGGACACATTGCCGCCCGGCGTTTTCGCAGCGGGCCGCGTCAATGGCATCTACGCGCTCGACGATCGGCTGGCCGATGGTGTCCGCGCCGGCAAGGCAGCCGCCACGTACCTCGGAATGACGACCGCGGCTGTGAGCGCGGTTTCGCGTGCCGCCACTTCCCCCAGCCATCCCTACCCGATTTTCGATCATCCGCGCGCGAAGAATTTCGTCGATTTCGACGAGGACCTGCAGCTCAAGGACTTCGTCAACGCGGTGCAGGAAGGATTCGACAACATCGAGTTGCTCAAGCGCTATACCACCGTCGGCATGGGGCCGAGCCAGGGCAAGCATTCGAACATGAACGCGATCCGGATCCTGGCGAAGCTGCTGCACAAGACACCTGGAGAAGTCGGCAGCACGACTGCGCGACCATTCTTCCATCCGGTGCCGATGTCGCACCTGGCCGGTCGCGGTTTTCATCCAGTCCGGCTTACGCCATTGCATTCCAGGCACGAGTCGGCCGGGGCGGTTTTCATGCAGGCGGGAGCCTGGCTGCGGCCCGAGTACTACGCAGCCGGCGGCAAATCGAAGCGCGAAGCCGTGCGCGAAGAAGCTGCTGCGGTGCGCAGCCGGCTCGGCATCATCGATGTCGGCACGCTCGGCAAGATGGAGATCTCCGGACCTGATGCGGCAGCGTTCCTGGAGCGCCTCTACACCGGCCGCTTCAGCAACATGAAGGTCGGCATGACGCGCTACGCACTGATGCTCGACGAAGCCGGCGTGATTATCGATGACGGCGTGGTTGCGCGGCTGGGCGAAGAACGTTTCTATTTCACCACGACGACGACCGGTTCGGCCAACGCCTATCGGGAGATGACGCGGCTTAACGTGCTATGGCAGATGAAGGTCGGCATCGTCAATGCCACCGGAGCCTATGCCGCAGTCAATCTGGCCGGCCCGCGCTCGCGCGACGTGCTGGCGGCGGTCACCGGGCTCGATCTTTCCGCGGACGCCTTTCCTTACCTTGCAGTTCGCGAGGGCGAAGTGGCCGAAGCGCCGGCGCGCGTGATGCGGGTTGGATTCGTCGGCGAACTGGGCTACGAGATCCATGTGCCTGCCGATGCGGCCTGCTTTCTGTGGGACGCACTGATGCGGACCGGTGACGCACATGGCATTCGGCCGTTCGGTGTGGAGGCACAACGACTGCTGCGGCTGGAGAAGTCGCACATCATCATCGGTCAGGATACCGACGGATTGACGACGCCGATCGAAGCGGACATGGCGTGGGCGGTGAAGATGGACAAACCCTATTTCATCGGCCAGCGCAGCCTGAAAATCATCGGCCGAAAGAAAGCCAAGGCACGGCTGGTCGGCTTCATGCTTGATTCAGAGGACGAGAGCGCCGCCCCCAGGGAATGCCATCTGGTGATCCGCGACGGGCAGATGGCGGGCCGCGTGACCAGCATCGCCTTCAGTCCCACTCTCGGGCGGCATATCGGCCTGGCGTTCGTCGCGCCTGACATGGCAGCGGAAGGTTCACCCTTCTTTATTCGCGCCGATCTTGGGCAGATGGTGCAGGCGCGCGTAGTGCCGACGCCTTTCTACGATCCGCCGGGCGCCCTGCAGAAGTTGGCGGCAGCATGAATGCGAAGCGATCCAGTCCCGTGCATGCACAACTTGCCGCATTGCAGCCGCACTGGGAAGAGCGGCGCGACATGAGAATTGCCGCGCGCATTGCAGGCGAGGACGCGACGAAACTGAACGCGGTGGCGTTGGCCGACTTGAGTTTCCTGCCCAGGTTCGGGCTCAAAGGGCCGGCCGCGGAGCAGTGGCTGGAAAGTCAGAACATAGCCCCGCCTGCGAAGGCGAATAGCTGGGCGCCGCTGTCGGGCGCAGGCGTGATTGCGCGACTGGGGAGGAGCGAATTCTTTCTCGAGGATGGCGCTGCCACGGATACGGTTGACGCAATCAGCACTTCGCTTGGAACCGGAGCCGCCGGTGTCTATCCGGTGATCCGTCAGGATGCCGGCTTCGCGCTTGCGGGTGCGCG
>JANOGH010000115.1:0-5217 GCA_031414075.1 Betaproteobacteria bacterium
GCCGCCGCCGTCGCGCGCCCAACTGTCCAAGGATACTTCGAGGTGTTGAACGACACCCTGCTCGGCCACTGGCTTCCCGCCTGGCGGCCCCGCGCGAAGGTCAAGGAAGTGCAGCACCCAAAGTTCTATCTCTTCGATCCGGGGGTGGTGCGGGCGCTGACCCGGCGGCTGCGCGAACCTTTGGAAGCCGCCGAGCGCGGAATGTTGCTCGAGACACTGGTCTTCCACGAGCTGCGTGCGCAGATAGCCTACTCCGACTGCGGTGGAGACCTGAGCTACTACCGCACGCCGTCCGGCACTGAGCTCGACTTCGTCTGGACCCGCGCGGGTCACGCAGTCGGCATCGAAGTCAAGGCAACCGAGCGCTGGCGTTCTGAGTTCAGCCGTGCGCTCGTCGAGCTGCAGTCGACTGGCGTGATCGCTACGGCGTGGGGTGTCTATCTGGGTGATCAGCCGTTGCAGGTGGGTCCGGTGCGCGTCCTCCCCTTGGCTTTGTTCCTCGGCGAACTAGCCGCCGGAAGGGTGCTCGTTGGCAGGAAGATCGCGCGGGTACGACGCTAACGCGCATTGCTCACGATATTGTTGCCCCGGCTTGGGCGATCGGCCGGATTGCTCGGAGCGGCTTTCTTCCGACGAGTAGCACGCTTGTAGATCGGCCTCAGTGAGCCGGCCCGTTGACTTCGGCCCGCGCCTGCTCCAGCCAGAAGCGCATGTCCATTATCGCGATACAGCGTGATGGCGGTCGTCAAGTGCTCTCGGGCTGGCGTCTGCTCGCCCGTCTGTCGGTAGAGCTTGCCGAGGCCGAAGTGACAGTGAGCAACTCCATCGAGCCCTTCAAGTCGGCAAACAGGACGGTGACCTGCTTGCGCTCGCCTTCGAGGGCAGACTTCGACAGGAGGATTTGTTTTTGGGGAGGTGCTTGGGGGTGTAGGAATCCGGAGAGCGCGGCGGCGCGGTCGTGTCGCCGCTGCTGCCGTCTTCGTGTTTACTGCCCTGCATCGATGATCTCTCCAAACCGCACCCAGCGAGATCCGTCAAAGCGAAGCATCTGCATTTGCTTGATGGGATGATAGTCGGTAGCACTCGTATTCAATTTGATTCCCGGCAACAACATCGGATTGGTAACCTGCTTGAGGCTGGTGGCCTGGCGCATGAGGTTTTCTCGAGTGAGATCATCGCCGCAGCGTTTCAGTACCTCAACGAACGTAAGCGCCACGGTATAGCCGTAGGAGTTGATGCCGTCGCCGGCATCAGCTTCGGGATAGTACTTTTTCATGAACGCCAGGTATTCCTGAAACCCCGCGTCGTCCTTCCACGTTGCTGAGTCTGCTTTCACATAGTAGGCGCTGATGAGACCGATGGACTTTTCCAGGCCCGCGGGCTTCAGGGCGGTCTCAACGCTGGTGCCCGTATAGCTGATCATAAAAGTCGGCCGCCACCCGAGGTCGTACACTTTCCGGATCGCCTGCGCCGCGAACTTTGGCGTAACGGCCGCAAACAGCGTGTCCGCACCAGAACTCTTCAAGGTGATGATCTGCGAATCGATGCTTGGGTCTGAGGTCTCATAGCTCGCTTCGGCAATCACCATCGAGCGCGCCTGTTCACCCAGCGCAGCCTTGAGGCCCCTCGCGTAATCTTTTCCGAGATCGTCGTTCTGATAGAGAATCGCCATCTTGGCGTTGGGCTTTACCTTGAGCAGCCACTTACCGTACACGCCGCCGTCAAGCGATGCGGGTGGATTCCAGGGGATCGTCCAGGGATAATTCTGCGGGTCCGCGATTTTCTCGGACACGGATCCGACGAAGAGAGCCGGTACTTTCTTCGAATTCGTGTACTTTTGTATAGCGGCATTTGATGCTGTTCCAATGTTTTGAAACAGGGCGAAGACCTCCTCTTGCTCAATCAACTTGCGAACCTGCTCAACGGCCTTGGCGGGAGTGTAGGCGTCATCCAACGAGAGGAAATTAATCTTGCGGCCATTGATTCCTCCTTCATCATTGACCTTCCTGAAGTACGCGGCTTGGGTTCTGCCGATCGAACCGTAAGCAGACACGGGACCACTGTATGCAATGGTCTGGCCGATCTTGATCTCCGTATCGGTGACGCCGGGGCCGTACTTTTTCTCAGCCGCAGCATGCCCGGCAAATAACGTGGTCAATGCCGCGAACGCGACAACAGCGAACCTTCGTCCGTGTTTTCGTTTCATATTCATCTTCTCGCTTTCGTATGAGGCCTTGGCGATCTTCGAGGCAGGCTCCTTCCCGGAACGATTGTGCGACGAGGGGTGGGTGCCTGCAATCTCAATTCTACTGACCTGGGGAATCTCTGAACATGTGTCTTCCCCGCGCAAGCGGGGAACCAGTTTTCTTTACAAAACATGGATTTCCGCTTTCGCGGGAATGACAAATAAGAACATGTTCAGAGGTTCCTTAGCGCTTATCGAGCGTCCGTGGTCAGCGCCCGCGTATTTACAGCGCCAGGTAGCGGCTCTTCACCGCTTCGTTCTGTTTGAGCGCCTCGATTGTGTCCCGGTAGACAATCTGGCCCTTGTCGATGATGGTGGCGTGGCTGGCGATGCCGAGGCAGAAATGCATGTTCTGCTCGGCCAGCAGCACCGTGACGCCCATATCCCGCAGCCGCCGCAACAACTCGCCGATGCGCTGCACGATCACCGGCGCCAGTCCCTCGCTCGGCTCGTCGAGCAGCAGGCCGATGGGATTGCCCATCAGCGTGCGGGCGATGGTGAGCATCTGTTGCTCGCCGCCCGACAAGTGCCCGGCCATCCTTTGCTTCAGCGGCGCCAGCAGGGGGAACATTTCGTAGATGCGATTCAGGTTCCAGTAGTCCTGGCCGGCGGGGCCTTTCTTGGCTGCGATCACCAGGTTGTCCTCCACCGAATGCTCGGGGAATACCTGCCGGTCTTCAGGCACGAAGCCGATGCCGGCGCGGGCGATGACGTAGGGTTTCTTCCCCTGCATTTCCACATCGGTTACGCGAACACGCCCGCGCGCAGGCGGCGCAATGCCGGCGATGGCCTTGAGGGTCGTGGACTTGCCCGCGCCGTTGCGACCCAGCAAAGCCATGGTCTGGCCTTCGACGACGGCGACGCTTACATCGAACAGGATCTGGCTGGTGCCGTAAAACACGTCGATGCCTTGCGCCTCGAAAATCACGCGATCGCTCATGCATGCTCCGCGTCGTATTGGGCGCCAAGATAAGCTTCGATGACCTTGGGATGACGGCGCACTTCTTCCGGCGTCCCTTCCGCCAGCACGCGCCCGTAGCTCAGCACGCGGATGGTCTGCGCAAACTTGAACACGATGTCCATGTCGTGCTCGATGAAAATCAGGGTCATCTTCTTGCGCTCCCACAACTGGTGGACGGTCTCCATCATCTGCCAGCGCTCTTCCGGTCCCATTCCGGCGGTGGGCTCGTCCAGCAGCAGGACGCGCGGATCCAGCGCCAGCGCGAGCGCGATATCGAGCACCTTCTGATCGCCGTGCGACAGGTTGCCCGACACCGTGTCCGCCGTTGCCGTCAAGCCGACCAACTCCATCACCTCGTCCGCCTGCGCCTGCGCTTCCGCCAGCGGGAAGCGCCGGCCCACGCGCGCGTACCATCGGCGATGGGCGTTGACCGCCCCGAGGATCGCCTCACGCACGGTGAGCGATGAAAAAATGCTGGCGATCTGAAAAGCACGGCCGATGCCGCGTCGCACGATAGCGGGCGTGGGAAGCCCGGCTATATTCTCGCCGTCGAGCAGGATGCGACCGCCATCGGGCCGCAATTCGCCCGCAATGAGGTTGAAGAAGCTGGTCTTGCCGGCGCCGTTCGGTCCGATCACGGCGGTCAACGACCCGGCCGCGAAATGCAGGCTGACATCGCTGATCGCGCTGACACCGCCGAAGGACTTCTGCAGGTTCTCGATCCTGAGCATGCTGTTGATCCTCCCTAATTCACATCAGTGAATCAGGTCTGTCGTTCCCCTCTCCGCTATTCGTACGGCCCCTCTCCCCCCGGGAGAGGGTAGGGTGAGGGAGGCGCAGCCCCGCGCTTTTTCCGGTCGCAGCCGCGCCGCGCGCGTATTTCGTCCAGGCAAGCATGACGAACCCCAGCAACCCTTTGCGCAGGCCGAGTGCAAAGACGAGAATGATCACGCCGAGGACCAGGCTGTAGTGTTCGGTTACCTTGGTGACGAGGTCGTTCAGCATCAGGAACAGCGCGGCACCGACCAGGGGGCCGAAAAAGACGTTGATGCCGCCGAGCATGATCATGAATACCGCTTCGCCCGAAATGGTCCAGTACGCAAAATCAGGGTAGGCACTCGAGACGAACAGGCTGATGAGCATGCCGCCGACGCCGCCGAACACCCCCGCGACAATAAAGGCCAGCACGCGGATGCGCCAGACCTGGATGCCGAGAAAGCCGGCGCGGCGTGGATTGTCGCGAATCATGCGTAGCGTATAACCGAACGGCGACTGCACCAGGTGCCACATCAGGAACAGCGAGACGACCAGCGTGGTGCAGCAGAACAAGTACAGGTGGTGCGGCTCATCGAGCCGCACGCCGAGGAAGGGCGGCCGCGGCACCCCGCCGGTGAGCCCCTGATCCCCGCCGGTGACCGCAGTCCAGGCAATGATGAGGCTGTACAGCAGCATCTGGAAGGCGAGCGTCAAAAACGAAAAGTAGATTTCCTTGAGGCGCACGCAGATCGCGCCGATCACCGCCGCGACCAGCGCGTTGATGAGCACGGTCAACGCAAACGCCACCGGGATCGAAGTCCCCAGCTTCTGCATCAGCAGGGCAAAGCTGTAGGCACCCAGCCCGAAGAACAGGCCATGGCCGAATGAAACCATGCCGGCATAGCCGACCAGCAGGTTGAGCGACGTAGCAAAGATGGCAAAGGCCGAGGCGCGCATGACGAAGTCGGAGAACGACTTGCTCGGGAACACCAGGGGCAACACAGCCAGAAGCACAAGCACTGCGGCGGCAATCAACGCGTCTCGCCCGATCGTAGGCTTGCGCATGCCTCAGCGCTCCTTCCCGAACAGGCCGCTCGGCTTCGTGATCAGGATGACGGTCATGAATAAAAACATGAGCCCGTCGGTGAACAGCGGAAATCCGATCGAGCCGAAGCTGCGCACCAGCCCGATCAGCAGCGCGCCGACCAGCGCACCGGCCACTGAGCCCATGCCGCCGATGACCGTGACGATGAAC
>JANOGH010000116.1:0-1521 GCA_031414075.1 Betaproteobacteria bacterium
TGAATCGGTTGCCATCTGTTTTTCCAAGCGCTCGGCGGCCGATTTCGGCGGTAGTGCGCCTGTCGTCTTGAGGCCGGATCATCCGGCCAGTGGCAAGACAGTCGCGGTCATCGGTTCCGGCGTCGCGGGTCTGGCGGTGGCGCGTGATCTGACTTTGCTCGGCCATCAGGTTACGATCTTCGAAAAACATGCAACACCGGGCGGCATGTTGAACCAGGGCATTCCGGCCTTCCGGTTGCCGCGTGCCGTCATCGAGCGCGAGATCCGGCAAATTATTGCGGCGGGCGTGGAAATTCGCTGTGGCGTGGCGGTCGGCGGCGACCTGCCTGTTTCGCAGTTGAGCAAGGAATTCGACGCGGTGGTGATGGCGGCCGGGACCCTGCGGCCGAATGTGCTCGATCTGCCCGGGAAGAACCTGAAAGGCATCGAGCACGGCCTGTCCTTCCTGCTGCAAGTCAATGAATTCGGCCGGCGCGAAATCGGCCGGCATGTGATCGTGATCGGCGGCGGCTATACGGCGATGGATTGCGCCCGGACGGCGCTGCGGCTCGGTGCGCAGGTCGGGGTTGTGTATCGGCGGGCACGCCAGGATATGGTGGTGCTGCCGGGAGAATTGGAAGGGCTGCTCGCCGAAGGCGGACACCTCGAAACGAACTTTTCGCCAGTGGAATTCCTGAGCGATCGCGGAACAGTAATTGGCGCGCGATTCATCAGTACCCGGCAGGGCAAGCCGGGCCGCGACGGGCGGCGCCTGCCGGTGGATGTCCCGGGGTCGGAAATCGACATCGGCGCGGAGTCCGTCATCCTGGCCACCGGGCAATTTCCGGATACGCACTGGATCGGTTCCGGGTTGACGCGACAACTGGTCGCGAAAGACGGCTGGTTGTCGAGCGGCGATGCCCAGGAGACAGCGCAACCCAATCTGTTCGCTGCCGGCGATTTTGCGCTGGGGGCAACGACACTGATCCAGGCGATCGGTCATGCCCGGGAATGCGCCCGCAAGGTGGACGCCTGGCTGACAGGCGTAGATCGCTCGCTGCCGCGCGCGCACCTCGGTCCCACTTTCCAGTCCAAGGTTCCCGGCGGGCGCGACACCGGACGCACGCCGCAGATGAACGTTATCCCAATCCATACCGTACCGACGTTGCCGGTGGGCAAGAGGAAACTCGATGCGGAAGTGGAGACCGGGTATCCGGCCGAGACCGCGTCCGCGGAAGCTTCGCGGTGTTATCTCTGCCACTACAAATTCGAGATCATCGACGAGAAATGCGTGCTCTGCGACGAATGCCTCAAGGTGAAACCGGTCGAGGGCTGCATCGTCGAGATTGCCTCGCTGATGCGCGACGACGAGGGGCGTATTACCGGTTACAGCCGTGTCGAACAGGGCAAGACCGACTCGCTGTACTACAACCGGCTGTGGATCGACCAGAGCCAGTGCATCCGCTGCGGACAGTGTGAAGCGGTCTGCCCGGTCAACGCCATTACCATCCAGAAAGTCTCTCTGGTCGCCTGAGCTGTGCG
>JANOGH010000117.1:0-3214 GCA_031414075.1 Betaproteobacteria bacterium
GCCAGTTACATGACGGGGCAGATCGTGTTCGTCAACGGCGGCGGGCCGGGCAGTTAGTGTATGCCTCTGATCCGGCCGGAACGGTCCGCGGATTTCGATACGGTACACGCCCTTCTGCTGGCGGCGTTTGGCCGCGAAGCGCAGGCGCGATTGGTCGATCGTTTGCGCGCATCCGGAAAAATTGCGACGGCGCTCGTGGCCGAAGAAAATGACCGCATTTTTGGACACGTCGTGTTCTCGAGGATCGTGGCGAGTGCTGAGGGAGGCGAGGTGAGCGCGCTGGCGTTGGCGCCGCTTGCGGTGGTGCCCGCGTTTCAGCGTCTCGGGTTCGGCAGCGCGCTCGTCAGTGCCGGACTGGAACGCTGTCGGTCGGAACAGCACTCGCGCGTGCTGGTGCTTGGCGATCCGGTCTACTTTGCGCGCTTCGGATTCGCGCCGGCGGCGCGCTTCGGGCTGAAGTGTCCGTTCCCCGAAGGCGGCAATGCTTTCATGGCGATCGAACTCGAGCCCGGCGCATTCGCCGGGGTTTCAGGCATGGTGCGCTACGGCCACGAGTTCGACGATCTCGAGTAAAGAGACTAAACCTCGGCGCAAATACGCTACGTGCGCAGCACGTCGGAGTTATGGGCGTCAGCTCGGTTATGGCAACGCCGGTTATGGTCGAAGATCGGTATCCCCTTGTGGGAATCCCCTTGTGGGAACCCCTCTGGGGACCCTTTATAGTCCTCGGCTTTTCTTGATGAAGGTGCCCAAAGATGGAGATCAACGGAATCGCTCACATTCAACTCACGGTTAATGATCTGCAGCGAGCCACACCCTTCTACGAAAAGGTCCTGGGCTTCATGGGAATGAAAGCGGTTGTGAAGGCGCCCAATTTTCTCTACATGATCGGTGGAAGAACGGCCGTCGGTATTATTCGCTCGTCCGAAGAGAACCGAACGTACGCGTTCGATCAACGGCGTATTGGCCTTCATCACATTTGCTTCCGCGCTCGGTCAAGGGAGGACATCGACGCCCTGCATGGGTTTCTCCTCGAACACGAGGTGAAGGTAGTTCACGCGCCCGAGGATGGGCCTTGGGCACCTGGCTATTACTCGGTGCTTTTCGAAGATCCCGAAGGAATCCGGCTGGAGGTCAATTTCGTTCCCGGAAAGGGGCATTTCGAACACCCCGAGCAATTGCCTTTGAAGACTATGCAGGGCTACCAGAACTACCCCGCCTGAAAGGCGGCTCAACACAGGGGCTAGCGGGAGCGTTGAGTTGGGGGTGCGCTTTCAGGGTCCTCGTCCGACTGGCAAGGGTCACATCGCGCCTTCGGTCGAACGGCGCTTCCGGCCATGTGCGGCCGTAGGGCATTGCGCTCCATAGCAGTCGTTGATCCGCATTATCATTACCTATTTGGATAGACGTCCTCGGGGCCTCGGCACGTTCTGCGAATTTCCATAGGCCTGTGCGGTGAGTCTGGTGAATAACTGTTGGGCGTCACGAAGGAGGTGGGCGTGGAGCTGATCTCGATTTTCCCCAAACATTACTCGGCACGGACGAGGTGATCTGATGAGGCCCGCGGCATGACACTGCGTCTCCTTCTCCCCACCTTCGGAGTTGCGCTGGCATTGGCGTTTTCGGCCAGCGATGCGGCACCCGACAAGATCCCGCGGATCGGGCTCCTGACCACCATGCCGCCGTGGTCGGCAGAGGAAGGATTCCGCGAAGGGCTGCGCGAGCTTGGCTATTTCGAGGGCAAGAACATCCTCATAGAGTGGCGCCGCCCTCGCGAAGGCGATGAGGGGCTTCAGCCCTTGGCGGACGAACTGGTGCGGATGAAGGTGGACGTTATCGTGACCTTCAGGACCCCTCCCGCTCGCGCCGCGCTGAATGCGACGAATACGATCCCAGTCGTGTTCATAGGGGTCGGTGACGCACTACGATCAGGTCTTGTGACGAGTCTTGCGCGACCGGGTGCGAACGGCACGGGGGTCTCATTACTCTCTAGTGAGCTCGCTCTCAAGCGACTGGATCTGCTGCGGCAACTTGCCCCCCGCGCCAGGACAGTCGCGTACTTGACCAATCGCGCCAACCCGGTCACGGGGCCGCAGGTGGTTGACATGCGTAGCGCTGCGGCTGCGCTTCGTATGGATCTCAAAGTCATCGACGTGCGCTCGGCCAAGGAGGCAGAAGTGGATGCTGCCCTTCAGGAGATCCCGTGGAAACCGATCGGAGCACTGCAGGTCGGCGGCGACTGGCTATTAATCCCGCAGGGAGCTAAGTTAGCTAAAGCGGTGCGTGACGCCAGGATCCCTGCGATCTTCCCTCAGCGGGAAGATCATGAGCACGGCGTGGTGATGTCCTACGGCCCGAACCTGCGAGAGGTTCTGCGCCGCGGCGCCTACTACGTGGACAGGCTTCTCAAGGGGGCTAAACCTTCGGATCTTCCGGTCGAGCAAGTTTCAAAGTTCGAGCTGATCATCGACTTGCGGGCGGCACGATCGATGGGGATCCGCGTGCCCCAGACACTGCTGTATCGAGCGGATGAGGTAATCCGGTGACCGAAAGAAAATGGGGTC
The DNA here is from genome assembly GCA_031414075.1 of Betaproteobacteria bacterium. GTDB lineage: Bacteria > Pseudomonadota > Gammaproteobacteria > Burkholderiales > JACQAP01 > JACQAP01. The sequence goes on from JANOGH010000117.1 coordinate 2,565, forward strand.
AGAGTCGATTTTCAATGCTCGATCACGGAATAAAATAAAATTGACTCTGACTCCATTTGTTCGCGCTTGGGGTCGAGCTGGGACCGTCGACGATCAGGGGGCTCGCGGCCAGGAACGGCCCCACAGACAACTCGCTGAAAGCGGTCGCTCAACAGCCCCAGTTCACCGGGCCACATCCATCAGAGCGAAGCGGCGCTATTTTTGCGGCTCCGGTAAAACTGGTTGATGGGCCCGCGCGTCGTATCCCAACACCCTGATGTTTACGTTCTTTAGTTGCAGCCCTTGGGCTCGATCGCAATGTACTCCACCCGCGTATCGCTGGTGTTTTCCGGTTGTATCTGCCCACCTGGGGCCCAGGATACTTGGCCTGCGTATCTCGCAGGGAGGGTGATCGAGTTGCCATCGGGGAAAGTCAACTTGAACCCGTCGCTCCCCGTTATTTCGACGATCACGGCACCTCTAGTGTCGAAAAGAGCGGCGGACTTCTCGTGCGGCCCAAAGTTCCCCCGCACAACCTTCACGCAGTTGTTCTCAAATACGAGTTTGTGATGCGCCGCATCTACTTCGACTTCCACTTGGGCTGCGGCAACAGAGCAGAACGATACGACGTACAAGGATGACACGAGGACACACAGTGGTCTTAGCATGGC
>JANOGH010000118.1:0-6154 GCA_031414075.1 Betaproteobacteria bacterium
CATCGCCGCAACTGCTCCCGCCGGCTGCCTTCCCACGTGGTCAGGTTCCAGTCGAAAGAATCCAGCGGGTCATTCTTCGTCATTGTCTTCAAGCCTCATGCGCAAATGCTCGATGTCGATTCGGTCCTGCGGCCGGCCGGCGACCTCTTTCATGCGAATCAACGTCGGGATCGAGACGACGCGCACCGGGATTGTTCCGTTCAGCGGTTTGACCAGCGCATTTTTATATTCGTCGTCGAAGGGAAACGGTTCGGTGACGAAGACATCCACCGGTGTTTCTCGATGCTGGTCGCTCCAGAATTGGAGTACCTGCAGCCCTTGTCCCGTATCCAGCTCTCCCGCAAACGGGTGATTTCATCACTAACGTGTCCGTGCGCCAGGGTGAGGTGGAGGGCGGTGCCGCTCTTACTTGTTTTTCCACTCCGGCGGGCGCTTTTGCATGAACGCATCGATGCCTTCGCCGACATCCTCCGCCATCATGTTGCAGGCCATGACATCGGCAGCGTATGCGTAAGCGGCATCCATGCCCATCTCCATCTGCTTGTAAAACATATTCTTGCCGGTCATCACCGCGACGGAAGATTTTCGGATGATGGCATCGGCGAGCGCCTTCACCTCGGCATCGAGCTTGTCCGCCGGCACGACGCGATTCACCAGGCCACGTTCCTTCGCGGTCGCGGCATCGATGAAATCACCGGTCAGCAGCATTTCCATCGCCTGCTTGCGCGAAACGTTGCGGCCGAGCGCTACGCTCGGCGTCGAGCAGAACAGGCCGACGTTGATGCCCGATACGGCAAAGCGCGCGGTATCCGACGCGACCGCGAGATCGCACTGCGCGACCAGCTGGCACCCCGCCGCAGTGGCAATGCCGTGCACGCGCGCGATCACCGGCTGCGGCAAGCGCAGCAGCTTCATCATCACGTCGCTGCACTGCGCGAACAGTTTGTCGTAATAGGCCTTGCGCGGATTGGCGCGCATCTGCTTGAGGTCGTGTCCGGCGCAGAACGCCGAACCAGCGCCGGCGATGACGACCACCCGCACCGACGTGTCCCTGCCGATGGTGTCGAGCGTCGATTGCAGTTCGGTCAGCAACTCTTCGGAAAGCGAGTTGAACTGCTTCGGGCGGTTCAACGTGATGGTGGCGATGCCGCCGGCATCCTCGCGCAGCAGGATCGGTTCGTCGCTGGTTTGCAGCACTGTTGCGCTCGCAGGCATGGGGAGCCCTCCACTAGGTGACGTGTAAAGCAGAAATTATAGACGCTGCGGCGATGCTTTTGTAAGCTCCGAGCGCCCGGGGTGCAGCGGGAATTTCAGGAGTGCAGGTGACGCTTCTGGGCTTGTTCGGCATTCCCGTGCAGAAAAAGCTCGAAGGCGTCGATGTCCAGCGGCTCGCTGAACAGGAAACCCTGGACTTCGTCGCAGCCATGGGCGTGCAGGAAGTCGAGCTGGGGCACCGTTTCCACGCCTTCGGCGACGACTTCGAGCTTCATGTTGTGCGCCATCGCGATGATGCTGCGCGTAATCGAGGCATCGTCACGATCTTCCGGCAGGTCGCGGATGAACGAGCGGTCGATCTTTACGCAATCTATCGGGAAACGTTTGAGATAGGCGAGAGACGAATAGCCGGTGCCGAAATCGTCGATGGCTATGCGCACGCCGGTGTCGCGCAATGCCTGCAGCAGTTTGATCGCACCCTCGGCGTCGCGCATCACCATGCTTTCGGTAATCTCGAGCTCCAGGTTTTCGGCCGGGAAGCCGGTTTGCGCAAGGGTTTCGCTGACCCGCCTCGCGAGACCTTCATCATACAATTGCCGCACCGACAGGTTGACTGCGACGCGCAGGTTGACATGTCCGGAAGCACGCAGCGCCTGTCCCTGTCGGCACGCTTCTGTCAGCACCCAGTCGCCGATCGGAACGATCATGCCGGTCTCCTCGGCTATGGCGATGAAGTCACCCGGCTGCATGAGGCCCTTCTCGGGATTGTTCCAGCGCACGAGCGCTTCCATGCCGGCCACGTTGCGTGAGGAGACCTGCATCTTCGGCTGGAAATGCAGGATGAATTCGCGACGCTCAAGCGCGCGCCCCAACGCCGATTCGATTGACAGCCGCTCGCGCCCGTGCACATCCATGTCGGGCGAGAAATACTGGAATCCGTTCTTGCCGGATTCTTTCGCGCGATACATGGCAACGTCGCTGTTGCGCAGCAGCGTCTGCAAGTCGGCGCCATCGTGCGGATTGGTGCTGATGCCGATGCTGGCGGTGACCAGGAATTCCTGCTCGTCGATGACCAGGGGCCGCGATGTGGCTTCGAGGATCTTGTTGGCAACGGCGCTCACTGCGTCGATGCTGGAGGCATCCTGCATCAGGATGACGAACTCGTCGCCGCCCAGGCGCGCGAGCACATCGACGTCGCGCAGGCAGCTGCGCAGCCGGGCGGCGACCTGCTTCAGCAGCTGGTCGCCGGCTTCGTGGCCGATGATGTCGTTGATGTTCTTGAAGCGGTCGAGGTCGACCACCATCAGTGCGCAATGCAGTCCCTGACGCTGGCTGGTCGCGATCGTGTGCTCGAAGGCGCGCTGGAAGTGCGCGCGGTTGGGAATGCCGGTCAGCTTGTCGTGATAGGCCAGATACTCGATGTGTTCCTCGGCGCGCTTGCGATCGGTGATGTCACGCACGATGAGGCTGGCGCACAGTTCGCCCGATCGGTCACGGAAAGTGGTCGACGATACTTCCACCGGCACCCAGCCGCCGTCCTTGCGCCGCATTTTAAGCTCGCCGCGCGCGGCACCTTCGCGCCGGTGTTCGGCCAGCAGGGCTGCCACGCGGGGATCGTCCGGCTCGGTCAGGCCCCCGCGTCCAAGCGCGCGCAGTTCGGTCTGCGTATAGCCCAGCAGCCGGCATGCCTGCGCGTTGGCCGAAAGGATACTGCCGTTGGCATGCATCAGGAACACGGCATCGATGCTGTGTTCGAACAATGCCTGGTAACGAGCTTCGCTTTCGCGCAAGGTGTTGGCGAGGACGCGCCGCTCAGTAAGGTCTTCATCGGCCGCCGCGCCGCCGACGATCTTGGCTTCAGCCGGGAGGATAGAGGCCGCCGAGCGCGCCAGATCGTTCCGGCGACGCAGTTCCTGCATCAGCAGCCAGGCCAGCACCATCGTGGCCAGCGCGAAGGCGATCAATATCCCGACCGTGGGCTTGCTTTCCTCGCGCCAGCCGGCCAGGACTTGTTCCTCGCTCAGACCGACCTGCACCATCAGCGGCGTATCGGCTACCCGGCGGGCGCTGTAGATGCGGGCCACGCCGTCCACCGCGCTGACGCTGCGCGATGTGCGGGAACCCTGGCTCGAGAGCAGGTCTTTCAGCGTCAGGTTTCCCCCGGTGGGAACACCCAGCCATGAGGGGGCCGCCGGCACGCTGGCGATCAGTTCGCCGTCCTCATGCATCAGTCCGATCACGCCGTCACGTCCGACCTCGATGTCACGGTAGATCGACTGGAACGCGCCCGGCTCGAATGCCACGACGAGGGCGCCGGCGAAACGGCCTTCTGCATCGTCGAGCCGCCGGCTCGCGGTGACGAACCGTGCGTCGTTGCTGCGCGCGCCGATCGGTTTGCCGACATAGAGCCGGCCGGAATGCGTGCGATGCCAGTTGAAATAGTCGCGATCCGAGAAATCGCGCGGTGCGACCGGATGAATATCGGAGTTCTGCACCAGCATGCCGCGCGCGTCGAGCACGAACAGAGTGCGGGCGTTGGGCAGCTGGCCGAGTTTCTGCGCGAGCAGGGTGTGCATGCCGGCGCTGGCAGGGTCGCGCAACGCCGGCGTCTGCAGCCACATTTCGCCCAGACCGCGCAGCGTAGCATCCACCGCTTGCAACATCCCGGCGGTACGCTGCTCCACAATCTGTGCGAGGTTGCGCGTAGTACGTTCGGCATCGCGCAGGCTGGCATCTCTCGACTTGGCCAGGGTGAGGAACGCAAAGGCAAAGAGGGTAACGACCAGCAGGGCGGCAAGGCCCGGGATCAGATAGAGAAGCTGGCGCTCGCGCTTTCGCTGGCGTTCGGTTGCGGCTGGAGGCTGAGGCGTCACGGAAATTGCGATGAAGTCACCATTCGAAGTGTACCCCGGATGCGGCGTGTCCGCGATGCAATCAGCGCACCGCCGGCATATCCGTGGCAACCGGGGCACGCTAAACTGCGGCCGCATATGAAAGGCAGGGGCGAGCAACGAGGGGCCAGGGGCTAGTAAAATCCAGCAGGAAAAATTCCCTTGTCCTTGAGTAATCTTTGCTTCGCTCTGAATCGAAGTATGCTTCCCTAGTCAGCCCCTAGCCCCTGATTCATCATGTCCAAACGCCCCACTGCCGAATTCCTGCGCGCCATATCGGCGTTTCGCCGCTGCGCCCATCCCGAGCGCCTTCCTGATTGGGAGCAGCGCTTTGCCTTCGGCCTCGCCGACATCGAACAGGTCTTCGAATCGGCGGTCGCGGCAGTGCCCGTGCTGTCCGCGCCCGGAGCAGATCTGACCGAAAGTTTCGCGGCGGGCCGATACACGCCATCCTCGGTGCCCGACGAACTGGTGTCCGCCAGTGCGGTGCAGATCGCCTACCAGGTCAGGAATCGCGCGCTGTCGCCGGTAACGATCGCGGAATTGTTTCTCGGGCGCATAGAGGCACATCGCCACCTCAACGCCTTCATCACCGTCAATGCGTCGCTGGTCATGGAGGAGGCCCACGTTCTGGACCATCGACTCAGGCGTGGCGAAGATCCCGGAGCGCTGGCCGGTGTGCCGGTGGGTGTGAAAGATCTCATGTCGGTGCGCGGCTATCCGCTGACCGCCGGAACCAGGGCGATCGACGCAAAAGTGCAGGAACGAGATGCGCCGGTGGTCGCGAGATTGCGTGCCGCAGGCGCACTGATCGTGGGCACGACCAATCTTCACGAGCTGGCTTTCGGCATCAGCAGTGCCAATCCCCATTTCGGCCACGTGCAGAACCCGCGCTATCCCGGCTATATCCCGGGCGGTTCCAGTGGCGGATCGGCTGCGGCCGTTGCCGCCGAACTGGCGGCCATCGGGGTCGGTTCCTGTACCGGCGGTTCGATTCGCCAGCCGGCCGCCTGCTGCGGCATCGTCGGCTTCAAGCCAACCTACGATGCCGTGCCGCGCGAAGGCGTGCATGCGCTGGCCTGGTCGCTCGATCACATCGGGCCGATCACGCGCAGCGTCGAAGATGCCGCGATCGCTTTCGAAGTCATGGCGGGGTTGCCGGAACATTCGATGCTGCCGGGGACCGCGCTCACGGCGCCGCGCATCATGAAGCCGCGGAAGTTTTTCTACGACATGCTCGACGACGAAGTGCGCACGGCGATGGATGCGGCGCTGGCCCGTTTCCGCGAGGCCGGCGCGGCGTTCGGTGAAGTCGACGTGCCCGGCATCGAGCTCGCGCCCGGCATCCAGTTGATCACGCTGGCCAGCGAGGGCGCCCAGGCGAACTCGGAATTGCTGGCGCGGCATGGCGACAAGCTCGGCGAAGATGTGCGGCTGCGCCTGGAGACCGGACAGTTTTATCTGGCCGTCGACTACATCAAGGCGCAACAGCTGCGCAATCAGGTCCGGCAATCGATGATCGCCTGTTTCGGCGACGCCGATGTCATGATCATCCCCGCCATGCCGGTGCTGCCGCCGAAAAGCGGTACCATGACGCTGGACCTCGGCGGCAAGACGGTGCATGTCGCGCCGACGCTGACGCGGTTCACTTCACCGATGAATTTCTGCGGATTCCCGGCGCTGTCGATGCCTTGCGGCAAATCCAGGAGCGGCCTGCCGGTCAATCTGCAGGTCGTCGGACGCCCGGGTGCGGACGCGACGGTGTTGCGTGTGGCGCGCTGGTGCGAACAGATTCTGTCGTCGTGACGCTTCAACATAGCATTTACGCAAGAAATGAAGGAGAGAATGTGGGGAGGATATGCAAACTGGCGATCGCGCTGGTCGCCGCATTCTGCGGTTACGCCGGCATGGCGTCCGCTACGCCATTGCAGGATTGCGCGCTGTCGAGCGTGCCGATGGTCTGCCTGGACGCGAAGCTCAAGGCCGCTAATCTGCAGTTGAACGCGGCATTGAAAGCGGCTCAGGAACATCTCGAGCAGTTACAGGCA
>JANOGH010000119.1:0-3219 GCA_031414075.1 Betaproteobacteria bacterium
GGTACCGCTGCCGATCGCACCGGTGACGGCGCTAACCGCGCCAGTCAGAATCACGCGGCTACGTTTAAACTGGATCTTCTCGGCGATGAGTGTCGCGCCGTTGAACGTGTGGCCCTCTGCTTCGACCCTGACATTGTCTGCCAGATCCGTAGCCGAGCCGTTCTCGAACCGGGTGCTCCCGTTCGTCTGGACCGCCTGAGTCCCGACTGAGAATGATGTGCAGGGATTGACGAGGCAGCCGCTCACTTGTCCCTCAATCTCGAACTCCTCGCCGGCGGCATGCTCGAACTCCGAGTCCTCCAGGTCCTCGTTATCGACGCGCGTCGCCGAGAAGATGGTGACTCCATTGAAAAAGCCATGCACTTCGACTTCCAGACCGACACTGACGATCGGCGATCCTGAGTACGTGACAGTAATCCCTCCCGGCAGCGTAAAGCTTGTCCCATTCAGCGCCACTGCAATCACCGAACCGCGCAGTTCGTCGACACCCGTTCCGGCGAGTAAATTATTGCGCTCCACGCGACTGGCACGAATGGCGCCGGAGGCGTCCCGCTGTCCATGGACCTCAACGTAGTCATTGTTACTTAGTCCGTTGACGTCGAGGACGTTGGCAAACTCAGTCAGATCGTCCACATAGACGGTTTGGCCAATCACTTTGAACGTTGCCGGTATGGCGGCTGTGTCGAGACCGGAGATCTCACCGCGGGCTTCGTTTTCGACTTCCACCCGCTCGGCGGTTCCGTTCACGCGATCGTCGTTGATGCGGCCGCGAACCTTCACCACCATGCCGGTTTGCAAACTGGCGGGGGTCTTCACCGTATCATCGATGGTAATGTTTGCGGTCGTGTCCTCGAAACGCACGCCGTTGACGATCACGCTACCTTTGGTCATCACGCCCGTCGAGACCGCAGCCTGTCCGGTTCCACCGGTGCCGCCGGTTCCTCCTCCTCCTCCGCCGCAAGCGGCGAGCAACGATGCCGTCAACAGCACCGCAAATACGCGAAATTTTGTTTGCCCATTCATGATTTTTCCTCCGTCTTGTTTGGCTCGAGGGTTTCCTCGAAGTAAAAAATTCCGATACCGGCGCGGGCGCGGCCCGTGCCCTGAACGTCGGGCGTTACGTCGCGGTCCTGCGCACTCAGCCAGGCATCGGTCTGCTCTATAAGTCGTTGCGCGTGCTTGGCTCCGAGGGCCCGAAGGCGCGGCAGGGCCTCGAGCGGCACGTTGTCGTACATCGCTTTGCGCTGGAACAACGGCGCGGTGGTTCCGTGTTGAAGGTTGTGGTCGATCGTGCGAATCAGGTCAGCGACGTCCGTACCCAGAATCTGAAGCTTGTCTGCGTCACTGGCCTGCGGGATGTAAACGCGCGACAGCAGGCGGATGCGGCCGTCGGCGTCGCGCGCCACGGCGCCGACCCGCAACAGTTCGTCGAGCATCGCGCGCGCCGGGACATCGCCGCTGTAGCGCTTCACCAGCTCGGCGAAACCGGGGGCGTCGTCACTGCCCAAAGCCAGCATCCGCGGCTCGCCGGCCGCATCGGCGAATTGCGTGTCACGCACCCAGCCCGCGACCACGCGTGCCGCGCGGTTGTAGCGCGCCTCGCCCTCGGCATCGACAGCCGGGTCGATATTGACGATGCGCTGGATCTCCTTACGCGTCAGACCAGAGAGGATCGCCACGCGCGAAATCGAGGGCTTGCGACCGGTGATGCCGATTTCGTTCATGCCCACTTCCACATAGATCCGCCTGGCGATCTCGGCGAAATCGTCGAAGGCGATGCCGTGGCGCAGCAGGATGCGCACCAGCGGGTACAACACGCGGCGCACCGCTGCCGCCAGGGTCTGTCCGATATCATTGTCCATGTTTGGGAACATATTCCCAAATCAAACCCTCTGTCAAGAAAGAAAATGAATGCTGAATCAGGCTGAAAATACTGCTCTCGTCATTATTTATCAGTTGGTTAGGAAAAATTCATCGCCGCCCGATGAAGCTCGGGCTTAAAAAACATTTGCGGAATCTTGTCGATAACCGGATCGGGGGACGGTGCATGAACCCTGCCGAACCGGTGCTGGGCCACGCCGATTTCCAGCGTCCAGGCGAGCCTCGGGTTATCCGCCCGGCTGCGTGCGGCGCTCTTTCAGAACTCAGGGATGCATCGGAACGCGACGACGATCACGCGCACGCGCCTTGCTCAAACGCGCCTTCGATTCCGAACGGAGAGGCCGCTTACCGTTTGCCTGCTCCCGCATGATGTTCAAGATAGTGACGCAGGCAGAGTTTCAGTTTCAGCACGTGCGCATGGTCACCGCACTCACGGGCGGCCTGCATGTCATCGACAATCATCGCTTTGATGCGCTTTTCTCCCGCGGCTGTCTGCACGAGGTAGTTTCCGAGTTCGACGGCAATCATCTCGGGAACATGCTCGTGCTCGGCGATGGCGAGGATCTCCTCCTCGGACAGGCCGGATAAATCAATGCAGTCTTGAATGGTCAACATGATCGCCCAATGATTCGCCAGCGTTGTTTCGAGGATTTCTTCATGTCACAACCTTGGGATACCCGACAGTTTGTGAAAGCAACACCTGTTGATCGTGCGTAAGCCCAAGCGCGTCGGCTATCGCCGCGCGGTCGATCCAGGCCCGGATCACCGTCGCCAAGCCAGTGCTGGCAGCGAACAGGTACACGTTCTGCGCGATAGCGCCGGCCGCCGCGTACGCATAGGACTCGCGTTGCCCCGCCGGCACCAAGCGCATCCGCGCGTGGTCGGCCACGTACACCAGATCCATCGGCGCCTCGTCCACGAAGTCCTGATACCCGGTCACGCGCCTCACGTCGCTCGCCGCCACCAGGCGCAACGCATTCGCCCCGGCGTCGTACAGATAGGCTCCGGTTGGCAGTACCACGAAAACGTCGATCTCCTGGGCATTCAACGCCGAGGGCGCCGTGCGCCCGCCATCAGCCCGGTTCATCCCATAGGCCGCCCACAGCAGCCCGGAAAGCAGCGGCAAAGGCAACGCATCTCGCACAAAGTCGCGAGCGGAATGACGTTTTGCCAGCGCTTCCATCAATGCGAGACCGCCCTGTTTTTCGGCCTGAGGCAGTGTGATCAAAGCGGCCGTGTCACCCAGTGCGGGTTTCGGCCGTAGTTTCCCCATCATTCCGAGTGCCAGCTTGGTCACGGTACTCATCTCAGTACCTCCGTTCGATCCCGATGTGCAAA
>JANOGH010000120.1:0-2597 GCA_031414075.1 Betaproteobacteria bacterium
CGCAGCGTCACGGATCCCGACGCGCCGATCGTCAACAGTGTCTCCTTCAGAGACACTGGTGTCATCCTGTCGGTCACGCCGCGCGTCAGCGACAGCGGCCGGGTGGTTCTCGAAATCGAGCAGGAGGTCAGCGACGTCGTCGAGACGACGAGTTCGGGCATCGACTCCCCAACCATTCGGCAGCGGAAGATCAAGACGACCGTCGCGGTCAACGACGGTGAGGCCTTGGCGCTGGGCGGCCTCATTCAGGAGAACAAGAACCTGACAAAGACACAAGTCCCCGTCGTCGGCGATATCCCAATATTTGGAAACCTGTTCAAGGAGAAGGATGACAAAATTCGCCGAACCGAGTTGATCATTATCATTCGCCCGCACGTGGTCCGCGATGCCAATGAGGCGCGCTGGGTTACTGACGAATTCCGGAAACAATTGAATATCAATCCGGGCACGCGGCTGAAGAAGCGTCCTGGGCTCCGGGAGAATGTGGATCGCATTCTGCTTCAGTAGACGGCAGGAGCGGCTATGCCGACGCGAGCGGTCAACAAAAGGCGAGGCCTGAGCGGCGAACGTGGCTTTGCCTTGATCATCGTGATCTGGGCGCTGGGCGTCGTCGCGCTCTTGGCTGCTGGCTTTGCCAAACGGCTTCACACCGAAACGCTCATTGCCCGCAACCAGGTTGCCTTGGCCGAGACCGAGGCCGTCGCCAATGGCGGTGTGATCCTCGTCGCGCGCCAGCTCGTGCGCATCCGCCAGTCCGCGGAGCTGAGCGTCTCCGCAAGCGGGTCTGTTTATGTGGCTGAGGTCCGCTGCCGGATGGAGGACATTCTGCTCGACATCCGAGTCGAGGACGAGGCCGGCAAGGTCGACCTCAACACGGCGACTGACCGTCTGCTCAGCTTGCTCTTCACCGGCGCGGGCGCCGATCCCGATACAGTCAGCCGGTTGGTCGATCGGGTAGTCGATTTCCGGGACCAAGATGACCTCCTGCGCCTCAACGGCGCCGAGCGCCGCGAGTACAGCATTGAGACCGCCGCGTCACCGAAGAATGCGTCCTTTGACAGCGTAGAAGAGCTGGAGCAAGTCCTCGGTATGCCGCCCGAGGTCTACCGGGCAGTGCGTCCGTTTCTCTCGGTATTTCACGGGGGTAGCGGGATCGACCAGAGCTTTGCCGATCGCCGGCTGCTGGCGATACTGGTTCGTGCTGCGGCTGGAAGCTCTGAAGCCCCTGCGTCAAGCGACGGCGCGCCCAGCGGTCAGATCATTCCCCAAGACGTGCTGGCGGCTTCGCCAAGGCGCGTGTTTCGCATCACGTCGCGGGCGCAGAGTGGCAGCGGGGCGACATTCACACGCGAAGCTGTCATCGAGCTTGTCGATCGCCCATCAAGGCCATTTGTTCTGAAGATGTGGGGAAAGGCGATTCTTGGCGATGACGCACAGGCGACGGCGACAGACTTCACGGATGCAAACCGAGAGAAAATGGATGATTGCCGGGAGGCCATCCTCAAGTGATCCCGGCAGCCGGAGCCAATCGTCCTGTTGATTGTGTGTTTCAGGTCACGATCGGTGCGGAACATAACAAATATTCTCAGTTGCAAAGCAGAAAGTAGATTGACGTCTATTGTATGCCGGCGTTAACCATAATTCTCAGACGGCTGTTCGTTGCGTTGTGAGGGCACCATGCAGTAGGTTAGCAGAGTTCTGCGCGCGTCTTCGAATGTGCGGTCGATTGCGGTTATCGGGGCACTGCTCGTCGGAGCCCAATCCGCCCTTGGGCCGGCTCAAGCCCAAACCTCACCAGTTCTGCAAAGCCTCGATCCTGCGCCGCCCTCGGCGCCGTTCACAGGCAGTTTCAGTTACGACGTGCCGATCGAGGTTCCGGGCTTCCGAGGGCTCGAGCCGAAGGTTTCGCTGAGCTACGACTCCAACCGAGGTCTGCAGGTCAACAGCCGCGACCAAGGCTGGCTGGGCCTGGGCTGGCGCCTCGGCGGTGTTTCGATCATCGAGCGGTCAGTGGCGGGGCGGGGCGCGCCAGATCGCGGCGCACCGAGCTTCGCGGCAGGCAGCGACGATGTCTATGTGCTCGATGGTGAGGAACTCTATCCGTGCCTGGACTTAACGACCGGAGCGCAAGCCCGATCACCGAGCTGCCTCTATGGCGGCACGCATGTGACGCGAGTCGAGAGCTACGAGTGGATCAGGTATCGCGCGGCGACAAATGTCTGGGAGATCCGCGCTAAGGACGGCACGATCTACACCTATCGGCCACAGCGCACGTTCTATCCCACAAGCTGGACGGTGGCCGCAGGCGATCAGACTTATCTCGCGGACAACTATCGCTATGTGCTCGCGTCTGTCGTCGACACGAACGGCAACGCCGTCACCTATGACTATACCTGTCGGGATTACGCGCTGTGCCTCGTCGACACGATCACCTACAACGGCACCCAGATCAAATTCTACTGGGAGGTCCGGCCCGACCTCATCCGATATGCGGCCGGTTTTGGCCTTGCAGAGATCGATCGGCGACTGAGGTCAATTGGAATCCGGACGAGCGGGGCTTTGGTTCGCGCCTACGGGCTCGACTATATTCAGAGGTC
>JANOGH010000121.1:0-1930 GCA_031414075.1 Betaproteobacteria bacterium
CGTGCCTCGCGCCTAGTGCCTCGCGCCTCCCCCACCGGTGGTAAAGTGCGGGCGAAGGGGGAAGGGGCATGGAATACGTCATCGTGACCTATCCGACCAACCGATTCGTCTACATCGATGGTGAGAAGGGCGGCATCACCAATGACGTGCTGCGCGTCAGCGAAGGCACGCACGAGTTCGACCTCGGCAACCGTAGGAACTACGAGCCCGAATCGCAAGAGGTCGAAGTGCAGCGGACGACGGTGCTGAAGCCGCTGGAAATCGAATTCTCCAGGAAGCAGACGTAGCCGTGGGCGTGCGCATCCTTACCTTCCTGGCATTGCCTGCCTGCCTGCTGTTGCTTGCGGCGTGCGGCACCTTCCCGGCCAATCCGCCGCTCGCCAGGGTCGACAAGTCCGCCGGCTACCGATTCGACCCGGTGCCGGACGAAGCCGACAAGCGCGACGAGATGTTCGTCATTCTGGTGTTCTCCGGGGGCGGTACGCGGGCGGCGGCCTTGTCGTACGGCGTGATGGAGGCCCTGCGCGATACCCCCATCCAGTGGCAGGGCCAGAGCGTCTCGTTGCTCGACGAAGTGGACGTGATCTCCGCGATTTCCGGCGGCAGCTTTCCTGCCGCGTACTACGCGCTGTGGGGGCCGAGGATCTTCGACGAATTCCCCGACAAGTTTCTCTACCGCCCGGTGCAGTCGGACCTGGTCAAGTCGGCATTGAGTCCGCCGAACTGGTTGAAGCTCGCCGGATCGAGCTTCGGGCGCAGCGATCTGGCGGCCGAATACTACGACCGCGAGGTGTTCAGCGGCGGGACTTACGCGGATGTGATCGCCCAGCACAAGCGGCCGTTCGTGATCCTGAATGCCACCGACCTGTCGACGGGCGCGCAATTCCCCTTCATCCAGGACCAGTTCGATCTGCTGTGCTCGGACTTGTCGGGGGTCAAGCTGGCACGGGCCGCCGCCGCGTCTTCGGCGTTCCCGGGAGGCCTCACGCCGCTGACTTTCCAGAACTACGCCGGAAGCTGCGATTACCGCCAGCCGACCTGGGTGGACAAGGCCATCAAGGACCACAAGACCCGCCTGAATGCGAGTCGTACGGCGCGTGCGGATCGGCGCGTGGCCTATACCCAAACGGAAATCGATTCCAGGACCCATTCCGTGCAGCCGTCGCGCCGGTACATCCACCTGACCGACGGCGGGGTGGCGGACAATATTGGCTTGCGCGAGCCACTTACCGCCATTGCAAGCGAGAACAACTCCTGGAGCGTACTCAGGCGTATCAACTTCAAGCAGGTCGCCAAGCTGGTGGTGATCGTGGTCAACGCGGCGACGAACCCGGCGACTACGCGCGACAGGACGCCGAAGGTGCCTGGACTGCTCGACACCGTGACCACGGTGGCTACCATCCCGCTGGACAACTATTCCTTCGAAACGCTGCAGATGCTGCGTGCAACCGTGAAGGAGTTCAACAAGGAGATGGAGCTGATATCGGGATGCAAGGACCTGGCCGCAAAGAAAGGCCCGCAATGCGCGCTCGACATGCCGACGCCCCATCAGATCGAGTTCTTCCCGGTCGAGGTGGCGTTCGAGTACATCCAGTCGGACCAGGAGCGCAACTGGTTCAAGAACCTTCCCACCAATTTCGAACTGCCCCGCGAGACTGTAGACAAATTGCGTGCAGTCGGCCGCCGGATCCTCGGCGAAGATCCAGAGTTCACGAGACTGATGGAAGGATTGAAATAAGGCGCGAGGCGCGAGGCAGGAGGTGCGAGGTACGAGGCACCTAGCGCCTAGCGAACCTCTGAACATGTCCTGGTTTGTCATTCCCGCGAAAGCGGGAATCCATGTTTTGTAAAGAAAACTGGTTCCCCGCTCCCCGATAGAATCATTCGGGGACAAGCTTCGCGGGGAAGACACATGTTCAGAGATTCCCTA
>JANOGH010000122.1:0-3177 GCA_031414075.1 Betaproteobacteria bacterium
GTTCGGAAAGGCCGTGTCCGTACAACGGCGCGGTGTCGTAGTAGCGCATCCCGGCGGCGTAAGCCGCCGACAGGGTATCGATCACGCTGCGCTCCGACATGGCGACATACATGTTGCCGAGGCCGGTGCTGCCGAACCCGAGTACTGAGAGATTCACCTTCGAGCGACCCAGCGTTTTGCGATCCAGCTCCATGCCTGCCCTCCGTGCGCCCATGCCGAAGGATGTTAGCACGCAGGGTTGCGCGCTCCAGCGCCGGTTTTTTTGCAGCGCAACCTGAAAATGCGCTTGCTCCGGGGTGGGCAACTGCGCGATGCTAGCCGGCAAAGTCAGCACAAGAATCTGGAGGAGTTGTTGCGATGCTGAAGAACATCGATCCGCTGTTGTCGCCCGAATTGCTGTCCACGCTGCGTGCGATGGGGCATGGCGACGAACTGGCGCTCGTCGATGCCAACTATCCCGCGCTGTCGAGCGGGCGGCCGGTGATCCGCGCCGACGGGTCATCGGTGACGGCCGTGGCAGCCGCGGTGCTCTCCCTCATGCCGCTGGACGAGTTCGTTCCGTGCGCGGCATTCCATATGCAGGTGGTGGACAATCCGGGCGGCCAGATGCCGATCTTCGACGAGTTCCGTTCGCTGCTACGCAAACACGAGCCAATGATGGCGAAACTCGAAGGCATCGAGCGCTTTGCATTCTACGAGCGGGTAAAGCACTGTTTTGCGGTGGTCGCCACGGGCGAACGCCGGCTGTACGGCAACCTGATCCTGAAAAAAGGCATCGTCCGGCCCGACTGAGAGGAGCACCGTGCGCTTGTTCGAGTTGCGTGGGATTTCAAAGAATTTCGGCGCCATCCAGGCGCTGACCGATGTCAATCTGAAGATCGACGCCGGCGAGGTACTCGGTCTGATGGGCGACAACGGCGCCGGCAAGTCCACGCTCATCAAGATCATGGCCGGTAACTTCCCGGCTTCGAGCGGGGAGATCTTGCTGAAGGGCGCGAAAGTCGAATTCCACAACCCGGTCGACGCGCGCAGGAAAGGCATCGAGGTCGTCTACCAGGACCTGGCGCTGTGCGACAACCTCACCGCGGCGGAAAACGTTTTCCTAGGCCGCGAGGCCAAGCGCAAGTTCGGCCCGTTCAGCTTCATCCACTACGCGGCGATGTTCAGCGAAGCCGCGCGCCACTTCGCCGAGCTGAAATCGGAGACGCGACCACGCGACCTGGTGAAACAGATGTCCGGCGGCCAGCGCCAGGCCGTGGCGATCGCGCGCACGCGGCTGTCGAATCCGGACATCGTGCTGATGGATGAACCGACCGCGGCAATCAGCGTGCGCCAGGTCGCCGAAGTGCTGGACCTGATACGACGGCTGCGCGACCAGAACGTGGCGGTCATCCTGATCAGCCACCGCATGCCCGACGTGTTCGCGGTGTGCGACCACGTCTCCGTGATGCGGCGCGGCAAAATCGTCGCCGACAAGCCGATCAAGCAGAGCTCGCCCGAAGAAGTCACCGGCCTGATCACTGGCGCAATCGAAACCGCCTGACGACGAGGACGTCGATGAGTGTCTCGCTGGACCAAATCGCACAGAAAGGGGGGAAGGGCCCGCTGCGGGAGATGGTCAGCAGCCAGCCGTTCTGGGTAACCGTCGCACTGGGCCTGATCTGCCTGGTGATGTCGCAGGTGTCGGACGTCTTCTTCACCGAGGACAACTTCTTCAACGTCACGCGCAACTTCGCGTTCATCGGCATCATCGCCATAGGCATGACCGCCGTCATCATCACCGGCGGCATCGATCTTTCGGTCGGTTCCGTCGTCGGGCTGTCGGGCATCGTCGTCGGCATGGTGCTCCACGCCGGGCACCCCCTCGGCGCGGGGATCGCCGCCGGCCTGCTGACCGCGCTCGCTTGCGGCCTGGTCAACGGCATCCTGATCGCTTACGTGCGGCTGTCGTCCTTTATCGTCACGCTGGGCATGTTCGGCATCGCGCGCAGCCTGGCCCAGGTGCTGTCCGAGAACCACATGATTTACGAGTTCGGGCCGGACGAGAAACTGTTCTTCGCGCTCGGTGGTGGTACGATCTACGGCTTCGCCAATCCGTTCATTTTGCTGGTCGTGCTGGTCGTCGTGTTCATGATCGTGTTCCGCTACACGACCTGGGGGCGCTGGGTGTTCGCGCTCGGGGGCAACGAGAATGCCGCGCGGCTGACCGGCGTGCCGGTGAACCGCATGAAGCTGTCGGTCTACATGCTGTCCGCGCTGATGGCGGGAATCTCCGCGGTTTTGCTGGTCGGCTGGCAGGGCGCGGCGATCAACGCCATGGGAACGGGTTACGAATTGCGCGTGATTGCGTCGTCGGTGATCGGCGGCGCGGATTTGATGGGCGGGGCCGGAGGCGCGTACGGCGCATTCATCGGTGCGGCCCTGATCGAAGTGATCCGGAACAGTTTGCTTCTGGCCGGTGTTGATGCAAACTGGGAAGGTACGTTCGTAGGTCTGTTCATTGTGTTTGCTGTATTGTTGAGCAAGTTACGCGGGATGCGCTCGGGGTAATAACCCGGGTCGATAACGACATGAGGAGGAACTGATGAAAAAGACGTTGATTGTGGCGGCAATGGCGGGGCTGTTCGGCCTGCCGGGTCTCGCCAGTGCGGCAGATGGCAAGCTGGTGTTCGCGCTGGTTCCGAAAAACATGAACAACCCGTTCTTCGACCAGGCGCGTGACGGCTGCAAGAAGGCCGAGAAGGAAATGGGCGGCAAGGTCGAGTGCATGTACATCGGGCCGGGTGAGCACGGCGGCGGCGAAGAGCAGGTGCAGGTCGTGCAGGATCTGATCACCAAGAAGGTCGACGGCATTGCAGTGGCGCCTTCCAACGCGCCGGCGATGGCCAAGGCGCTGGAGCGCGCCAAGACGGCCGGCATCCCGGTGATCACCTGGGACTCCGATTTGCTGGACAAGGACAAGGGCCTGCGCGCCGCTTATGTCGGTACCAAGAACTACGACATCGGCGTGAACCTGGCGAAGATCGCCATGAAGCTCAAACCCAAGGGCGGCACTCTGTGCATCCAGTCCGGTGGCCCGGCGGCGGCAAACCATAACGAGCGCATGAAGGGCATCCGCGACACCATTGTCGGAAAAGTCAGCAGCACGCCGCCGCCCGGAGACCGCCTGACCGGACA
>JANOGH010000123.1:0-10971 GCA_031414075.1 Betaproteobacteria bacterium
ATTGGGGATTGGTCAGAAGTAAGAATGGAATGACGCTCTTGCCAGTCTCCAGTCTCCAGTCTCCATTCCTCAGTCACTTCATCCAGGCTACAAACTCGAAAACACTCGCACGCGATGCTTGTGATACGGCAGCACTTCCAACACATCGCCTTCGCGTATGCGTTCTTGAATGCCGCGCCACCATTCGGCGGTGAACACTTCGCCGTGGGTTTTTAGGAACACATCTTTCAAGTGTTGATCGAAACCCAAGAACTGCATGAAGGTTTCTGGAAACACGTCATTGTCGGCAACATAAAACCAACTCTCGCCGCGCATCTCGTCTTCGTCGTTGCTGGCTTCGGGCACGTCGCGAAAGCGGCACTCGGTGACCGGGCAGAGTTCGTCGTAGTCGTAAAAGATCACGCGGCCATGCCGAGTCACCCCGAAATTCTTCAGCAACAGATCGCCGGGAAAGATATCAGTCGCCGCCAGATCGCGCAAAGCCTGGCCGTAGTCGAGCAATGCGGTCTCGGCTGCGGCGGGTTCAGCTTCGCGCAAATACAGATCGAGCGGCCGAAGCCGGCGTTCGATATAACAGTGCTCGACGATCAGATCCTCGCCATCGAGCCGGCAACTCTGAGCGGCCTGCGTGGTCAGTTCCTCGAGGACAGACGGCATGAAGCGCGCGTGCGGTAGTCGCAGGCGCTTGAACTCCTGCGCATCGACCAGCCGACCGGCGCGATCGTGACGGAACACCATCCGATAACGCTCCAAGACATCGGCACGGCTGCTGTTCTTGGGTGCGCCAAAGCGATCGCGGATCACCTTGAACACCAGGTCATGCGAGGGAAGGGTAAATACGATCATCACCAGGCCGCGTTCGCCGGGTGCGTGCACGAAGGTGTCGAACGACTTGTCGAGGTGGCGTCGCAGCGCGAAGTAGCGTTCGGTCTTGCCCTGCTTGGCGCGGCCCAGCACGGTGTAGAGTTCGTCCACCGGTTTGTGCGGCATGAAGCTGCGCAGCAGCGTGACAGCGGCGCTGATGACCGGGAGATCAACATGAAAATAAGAACGGGAGAAGCCGAAGAGCGAGCTTATCTCGTTGCGCGCCAGCATCACGGCGTTGACAGTAATGCCAGCGGCGCCATGCTCGAAGCTAACGACCAACGGGGTCATTGCGCCATCGCCAATCAGGCGCCCGACAACGCAGGCGGTGTGGCCGCGATAAAAAGTAGGCTCGATGATTTCTATCGATTGCGGTGCGGCACTTTGTCGGCGACTGTCAAAATTCCGGCCTACTTCGGTGGTGATCTGGCGCGCGGCTGCGGCTGCATCACTGATGGCATCGGCAAACGCCAGGTCGGAGACGACGTCGCGTACCGCGCCCTGCAGCGAAGCGCCGACCGGATACACGCGTATAGGCACAGCGCCGGAAGCGCGGCCTGCGCTGGTCGAGGTGAACTCCACTTCAGGATTGACACCGACAGTGCCGAACAGGTCTCGCGTGATCGAATTGAAGAACGTGCGGTAAAAGTCGCTGTCCGGCAAGCGACGAATCAGCGCTTCGTAGTCACGCTTGATCTCTGCCCACAACGCTAACCCCGAGGGTCGGTCCGCGAGACGCTCGTCGAGTTCGCCGTGACAACGCGCAACACACTGCTCATACAAATCAATGCGAGCGACCGCGTCGGTCTGCGCGGCGCTCCAATCTCGCGACACAAAATGAGCCGCTGCGCGCCGCGTAATTGCGGCAAAAGCCTCGTTGTACAGACGAAAGTGGTCGACTATCAGCACGGCGATCGCGGCCGTCATTGCTGGCGCGGCGCGCGATGCCAGCGCTACTGCGCACCCCGTGGCGGCTCCTGGCCGCATGACAGCATTCATGGCGCTGTCACGCAACCACGCGCTTCTGCGCCGGCGCCATTGATCTATCGTGGAACTGTTCTTCCTCGGTGCTGCCCGCCAACGCCACTGTGGATGACAGGCCCGCCGTGATTGCCGTCTGCACCGCGTCGAAGTAGCCAGTGCCCACGAAGGTCTGGTGTTTGGCGGCGCGATAACCCGCATGTTCCAGGCCAAACTCGCGCTGTTGCAGCTGCGAGTAGCCGTACATGCCGTCTTCGCGATAGGCGGTTGCCAGCTCGAACATCGAGAGATTCAATGCATGCCAGCCGGCCAGCGTAATGAACTGGAAGCGATAGCCCATCGCTGCCAGCTCTTCGCGCCAGCGTTTCATGGTGGCCTGATCGAGATTGGCTTGCCAATTGAAAGAGGGCGAGCAGTTGTAAGCCAGGAGCCTGTCGGGGAACTGCCTGCGCATCGCCTCGGCGAACCGGCGCGCGTCGGCGAGACTCGGGCGCGAGGTCTCGCACCACACCAGGTCCGCATAGGGCGCATAGGCCAGGCCGCGTGCGATGGCTTGGTCAATGCCCGGACGCACATGATAAAAGCCTTCGTTCGTACGTTCGCCGGTCAGAAAGGCGGTATCGCGCGGATCGTGATTCGACAGCAGCAGATTGGCAGCGTCGGCGTCGGTGCGCGCGATGATCAGCGTCGGCACATCCAGCACATCGGCCGCCAGTCGCGCGGCGATCAGCTTGTTAATGGCTTCGTCGGTGGAGACCAGCACCTTGCCGCCCATATGGCCGCATTTCTTTGCCGAGGAAAGCTGGTCCTCGAAATGCACCGCCGCGGCGCCAGCCTGAATCAGCGCTTTAGTCAATTCAAACGCGTTGAGATTGCCGCCAAAGCCCGCTTCGGCATCGGCAACCACCGGGGCCAGCCAATCGATATCCGACTGGCCGCTGAGATGATGGATCTGATCGGTGCGCAGCAGCGCTTTGTTGATGCGTTCGACCATTTTTGGCACCGAGTCGACCGGGTAGAGGCTTTGATCGGGATACATTTCACCAGCGCTGTTGCCATCGCCTGCCACCTGCCAGCCAGAACAGTAGATCACTTTGAGGCCGGCCTGCACGGCTTGCACCGCCTGGTTGCCGCTCAGGCAACCGAGTGCGCCGACGGCTTTTTCGCCGTGCAACAACTTCCAGAATTTCTCGGCGCCGAGACGCGCGAGTGAATGCTCAATGTGCACGGAACCGCGCAGTCGCAGCACTTCGTCTGCCTTGTACGGCCGCTGCACGCCACGCCAGCGCGGATTATGCGACCACTCGACCGTCAACGCGTTGCTCCCTGCCTCCTGTTGCTTCATGACCGTGCGCTCCCTATTAAAATTGAAAAACCAGTACCCACGCCGGCACCTTGCCAGCAGCTTGAGGAGAGCCTAAAGTAAAGCACATGACTATTTACACAATAGAAATTTCACAATGTGAATTTCACTCATGGCCGGGTTGATACGCCAGGGGCATTTCCTTGGCGCGAAGCTGCGTTCGTTGCGCAAACGCAATGGCCTGACGCTCGACGAGTTGTCGGCGCGCTGTGTACAGCTCGATGCGGCCAGCGCTCCCTCGGTCTCGTACCTCAGCATGGTCGAGACGGGCAAGCGCATGCCGTCGACCGGGACGCTCGAAACGCTGGCGGGTGTCTTCAGCAAGGACGTGCGTTGGTTTCTGGACGAAAATCCTGAAGTCGAAGTCACGCCGCAGCGGCGCGAGCGCGGCGGGCTCGCGGCGATGCCGCTGGAGCCGGCATTTCTGTTTTCTCACGATTTGCTTCAGAACGCTCTGCCGGAACTGCTATCGCAGACCGGCACAACCGGGCGGCAGTTTGCGCAGCTATTGATCCGCGTTTGGCAGGAGACGCGGCACAACGATTTTCCGGATATCGAGCGCGCCGCGGAGCAAGCCGGCAAGCGCGAGCTGCCGCTCTCGCTCGAGGCACTGATGGCGATCTGCAAGCATCATGGGCTGCAGATTCGCTGGTTCGACGGCGATGCACACAAAGGCGGCGGCCCGGTATTGCGCTCACGTTTCGAGGCACCGGGAATTGTGTTCATCAGTCGCCGACTGCGCGATCAGGAGGAGCGCCTGAAATACGATCTGGCGTTTGCGATCGGCCACAAGATTCTGCACAACGGTGATGGCTTGCTGCCGGCTCATCGCGCTACGCAATCCGATGGCGATGCCACGGCCAACGCGGGCAACGTTGCAGGCATGGGTACGCAGGATGTTCTGCATGCCTGGCGCGATTTCGAGTGCAGTTTTTTTGCCGGTGCATTGTTATGCCCGCGAATTCCTTTTCGTCGCTTTCTGGTGCGTGAATCGCACAACGTGGCTGCCTGCCGTAAGCTGGGCCTGACCTCCGCAGTGGTGATGCGCCGGATGACGGCGGTCTCGTCTTATCGGCACTGGCATTTTTTCGACGCCTATCCGCCCGGTTTGTTGCGCGCGGTATATCGCGGCAATGGCATTCCGCTGCCCTGGGGCAATATGAGCCTGGTTTCCGATCCCTGTCCGCGCTGGGCGGTGTTCCAGATGTTGCGTCGGCCGCCGACCGGCAGGGCTGCGCTGACCCCGCGTTCGCAGATATCGGTCATGCTCGATGGCAAGCAACCGCGTTTGTATTGTTGCCATTCGATGGTGACGCGCGACGCTGCCGATGTGATGCACGTGTTGTCGGTCGGCATTGATCTGGTGCCCGCGCTCGATGCGCAGGGTTACGACGGTGAAGAAATCGTGGCGGCCGTGGCCGATTCCTGCAGACGCGGCGGCGGCGATGGTGCCATACCCGCAGCAGCGGGCGAGGCGATGCACGCGGTTTCGCAGGTGCTGAGCATTGGCTGGGTGGCCGATGCGCTGCGCACGACAGCGAGCGTCATTTGCCCGCGCAGTAACGCCTGCCCGCGCCAGCCCAAACGCTGCGCCGCCCCGGTCAATCACTGAAGTTGCCGGCGCCGAATCCAATCGGACTAGTGTAGTGCTTCTGAATTACCGGAACTTTCCCTCCCTCGCGTGCGGGGGAGGGTAGGGTGGGGCCGAATCCCGCACGTGCACGCTAAACATGCCCCCATCCCCGCCTTCCCCCGCAAGCGAGGGAAGGAGTCTTTCGGCTACAGAGACGCATAAGTTCCTAACAGGATGAAGCACTACACTAGCTTGGCCGGGAAATGCGCAAGCAAGACCCAAATGTCGGTTTCAATTATTGAATATGGTTTTTCTTTACCTTTGCGTTTCCTCTGCGCCTTTGCGCCTCAGCGGTGAGAATTGTCGTCTTTAAAGCGTAAAATAACTTTCATGCAACCGAAGTTCGTCCACCTGCGCCTGCACAGCGAATACTCGATCGTCGACGGCATCGTCCGCATCGATGGCGCGGTGGCCGCAGCGGCGGCGGACGGCATGCCGGCGCTCGCGCTGACCGATCTGTCGAACCTCTTCGGCATGGTGAAGTTCTACCAGGCTGCGCGTGGCAGGGGATTGAAGCCGCTGATCGGCTGCGACGTCTGGATCACCAACGAGACCGATCGCGACAAACCCCACCGCGCCCTGTTCCTGTGCGCTTCCCGCGCCGGCTACCTCAGGCTCTGCGATTGGCTCACACACGCCTACCGCGCCAACCAGCATCGCGGCCGCGCCGAAATTCGGAAACAATGGCTGCGAGAAAGCGGTACGGACGGCCTGATCGCATTATCCGGCGCCCACCTCGGCGATATCGGACATGCGCTGCTGGCCGACAACGCCGAGCAGGCAAAAAAGCACTCGCAGTTCTGGGCAGAGTTGTTTCCGCAGCGCTTCTACATCGAGTTGCAGCGCCCCGGTCAGCCGAACGCGGAGCATTACGTCAAGCGCGCCGTGCGTCTGGCATCCGCGCTGAAACTGCCGGTCGTGGCCACGCATCCGGTGCAATTCCTGAAGCGCGAAGATTTCGTTGCTCACGAGGCCAGGGTCTGCATTGCCGAGGGGTATGTGCTGTCCGACCAGCGCCGGCCGCGCCATTTCACCGAGGAACAAACCCTCAAGAGCCAGGCGGAGATGGCCGAGCTGTTTGCCGATCTGCCGCAGGCGCTGGAAAACGCGGTCGAGATCGCGCGCCGCTGCAACTTCACGCTCGAACTCGGAAAGTCGCGGCTGCCACTGTTCCCGACGCCCGACGGCATGACACTCGAAGTCTTCCTGCACGAACGGGCGGTCGCCGGCCTTGAAGTACGCATGCTCGCGCTATATCCGGACGCGGCAGCGCGCGCCGACCACATCCCGCGCTACCGCGAACGTCTCGAGTTCGAGATCAACACCATCGAGCAGATGGGGTTTCCCGGTTACTTCCTGATCGTCGCCGACTTCATCAACTGGGCCAAGACCAACGGCGTGCCGGTCGGTCCCGGGCGCGGTTCCGGCGCGGGCTCGCTGGTGGCCTACTCGCTCGGCATCACCGATCTCGATCCGTTGCGCTACGGCCTGCTGTTCGAACGCTTCCTGAATCCGGAGCGCGTTTCCATGCCGGACTTCGACGTGGACTTTTGTCAGAATGGCCGCGATCGGGTGATCGACTACGTGCGCCAGAAATACGGCGACGACTCGGTTTCGCAGATCGTGACCTTCGGCACCATGGCAGCCAAGGCCGTGGTGCGCGATGTCGGCCGCGTCATGGAGTGGAACTACAGCCGCACCGACGAACTGGCGAAACTGATTCCGTTCCAGCCCGGCAAGCTGATTACGCTGCAGATGGCGCGCGAAATGGAGCCGCGGCTCAGGGAGCGCGAAGAGTCCGAGGAAGAAACCCGCGAACTGCTGGCACTCGCAGGGCAACTCGAAGGGCTGAGCCGCAACGTCGGCATGCACGCCGGCGGCGTGCTCATCGCACCGGGCAAGCTCAGCGATTTCTGCCCGCTGTATACCGCGCCGGGGTCCGATAGCGCGGTGTCCCAGCTCGACAAGGACGATGTCGAGGCGATCGGCCTGGTGAAGTTCGACTTTCTGGGGTTGACCACGCTGACCATCCTCGACTGGACGCTGCGTTTCATCAAGCGCCTCGACCCGCAAGCGAAGATCGTGCTGGAGCAGTTGCCGCTGGACGATGCGGCCGCGTACAAGATTTTTGCCAGCGCCAATACCACCGCTGTGTTCCAGTTCGAATCGCGTGGCATGCGCGACCTGCTCAAGCAGGCGCGTCCCGACCGCTTCGAGGACATCATCGCGCTGGTGGCGTTGTATCGACCCGGCCCGATGGAACTGATCCCGGATTTCACCCAGCGCAAGCATGGCAAGAAGTTCGGCTACCCCGATCCGCGCGTCGAGACGATTCTTGCCGAAACCTACGGCATCATGGTTTATCAGGAGCAGGTCATGCAGATGGCGCAGATCATCGGCGGCTACAGCCTCGGTGGCGCCGATCTGCTGCGTCGGGCAATGGGCAAGAAAAAGCCCGAGGAAATGGCGCAGCATCGCGGCATATTCCGCGAAGGCGCGGGCAAGAACGGCCTGACCCCGGCAAAGGCGGACGAAATCTTCGACCTGATGGAGAAGTTCGCCGGTTACGGCTTCAACAAATCGCACGCCGCCGCTTACGCGCTGGTTGCCTTCCAGACGGCCTACTTCAAGGCACATCACCCCGCCGCTTTCATGGCGGCCAACATGTCGGCGATCATGGACGATACCGACAAGGTGCAGCAGTTCCACGAAGACACGATCGCCAACAAACTGGAAGTGCTGCCGCCCGACCTTCATGCAAGCGAGTACCGATTCGTGCCGGTGGACGAGAAGTGCATCCGCTACGGCCTGGGTGCGGTGAAAGGCACCGGCGAGTCGGCGATCGGACACATCGTCGATGCGCGCGCCGCGGGGCCGTTCCGGGATCTGTTCGATTTCTGCCGCCGCCTGGACCGGCGCATCGTCAACCGCCGGGTCATCGAAGCGCTGGTGCGCGCCGGCGCGTTCGATTCGATCAACGATCATCGCGCCAGCCTGCTGGCGTCGGTTGGCATCGCGATGGAAGCGGCTGAACAGGAAAGCCGGTCGGCTTCGCAGGTCAGCCTGTTCGGTGACGCTTCAGCAACGGTCGAAGGGCCAAAGCTGCTGGAGGCGCCGCGCTGGAACGAAAGCGAGCGCCTGCAGAACGAAAAACTTGCGCTGGGTTTCTATTACAGCGGGCATCCGTTCAGGTTCTACGAAGATGAGTTCTCATCGGTGGTCCACGCCCGGCTCTCCAAGCTGTCGCCGCCCGCCCCGGAAGAAGGGGCACGACAACAGCACCTCGCCGGCGTCGTCGAATCCGTCCGCATGCAGAAAACCGCCAGCGGTCGCATGATGGTCATGATGCTGTCCGATGGCACTGCGCGCGTGGAAGTAGTGGTATACGACGAAATCATGGACCGGCATCGCAACCTGGTGCGTGAAGATGCAGTCGTGCTTGTCGAGGCGAAGGTGCGTTCATACCGGCGCGGCGGCGAGGACGGGGAAACCAATTTGGTCATGCGCATCGTTGCGGAGAAAATCCATGACCTTGCGAGCGTGCGTGCGCGCTTCGGCCGAAACCTCAGGCTGTCGATGAATGGCGCCGCGGACGCAAAGAAGCTGAAAAAAGTGCTGGAACCTTATCGCAACGGCAGCCTGCGCGTATTGATCGCCTACACCAACGCAAACGCAGCGGCGGAGTTCGACTTGGGTGAGGACTGGAAAGTCAGACCGGACGACAGCCTGATCTCGGAACTCGGGAAATGGCTGGAACCTAGAAATGTCCAGATCGTCTACCAATAACAAAACAATGTGAACCACGGAGGACACGGATACCCTACGTGCGTAGCACGTCGGAGTACCCTTTTAGGACACGGAGGAAGGGCAAAAACAGAAAAATATCCGGGAGTAAAAATCTGGTATCGGTGGTCACTTTGGCACCGGGCCTGCTTTTCACTCCCACATGTTTTTTTCTCGTTTCTGGTTTCCTCCGTGTCCGAAAAGGGTACTCCGACGTGCTCGCACGTAGGGTATCCGTGGTTCATATTTTCTTGAGATAATATTTTGGACGTTCTCGATTCATTCCATCCTGCCGTAGCGAGTTGGTTCCGGCGAACCTACGCGGCGCCGACCGAGGCGCAGATCCGGGCCTGGCCGGCGATCAGCTCGGGAAACAACGCGCTGATTGCGGCGCCGACGGGGTCGGGCAAGACGCTGGCGGCCTTTCTCGCGACCATCGACGCGCTGGTCCGGCTGGGTGTGCGCGGCGACCTGCGCGACGAGATCCACGTCGTCTACGTCTCGCCGCTGAAGGCGTTATCGAACGACATCCAGAAGAACCTCAACGAGCCGTTGGCCGGTATCCGCAAGGAATTGTTCGAATCTGGATTACCCGACGTGGACATCCGCACCGTGGTGCGCACCGGCGATACGCCGCAGTCGGAGCGCAGCCGCATGCGCCGCAAGCCGCCTCACATCCTGGTGACGACACCGGAATCGCTGTACATCCTGCTGACCAGCGCGTCCGGTCGCAAGATGCTGTCGAGCACACGCACCGTCATCGTCGACGAAATCCACGCCATGGCGCCGAACAAGCGCGGCGCGCATCTGTCTCTTTCCCTCGAGCGTCTGCAGAATCTTGCGGGCGGTCAGTTGACCCGCGTCGGTCTGTCGGCGACGCAAAAACCGATCGACGAAGTCGCGCGTTTTCTTGTTGGCACCTCAAAAAACTCCTTCTCCCTCCGGGAGAAGGTTGGGATGAGGGAAATGCAATCATTAAGTGACAACCCTCACCCTAGCCCTCTAAACGGGTACTCCGGGCTGCGCCAGGGTATCCCAGAGGGAGAAGAGGGGATTTTTAGATGCTCCCTCGTGGGCGGTGGCCAGTCCGGCGGGCTATTCGATTCGAACGCCTGCACCATTGTCGACACCGGCCACGTGCGCAAGCGCGATCTTGCGCTCGAAGTGCCGGAGTCGCCGCTGGAAGCCGTCATGTCGGCCGAAGTCTGGACCCAGGTCTATGACCGGCTCGCGGAGCTGATCCGCGAACACCGCTCGACCCTGGTGTTCGTCAATACGCGGCGACTCGCGGAACGCGCGGCGCGCGCACTTTCCGAACGCCTGGGTGGAGACCAGGTTACCTCGCACCACGGCAGCATGGCGCGCGAGCAGCGGCTCAACGCCGAGCAAAAGCTGAAGCGCGGCGAGCTCAAGGCGCTCGTCGCGACTGCGTCCCTCGAACTGGGCATCGACATCGGGCATGTGGACCTTGTCTGCCAACTGTCCACCCCGCGCCGGATCTCTGCGCTGCTGCAGCGGGTCGGCCGATCGGGCCACGCGGTGGGCGGGTTGCCGAAGGGAAGGCTGTTCCCGGTGTCGCGCGACGATCTCGTCGAATGTACCGCATTGCTGGATGCAGTGCGGCGCGAGGAACTGGATCGCGTTGTGATACCGAAAAAACCACTGGACGTGCTGGCACAGCAGATTGCCGCCGAGGTGGCCTGCGGTGAATGGGCCGAGGAAGAGCTTTACGAATTGATGCAGCGCGCGTGGCCTTATCGCGATCTCACGAGAGGGGAATACGGCGAAGTCCTGCAGATGCTGGCGGAAGGCTTCTCGACGCGCCGCGGTCGCAAGCGCGCGCTCATTCACCGCGATGCGGTCAACCGCAAATTGCGGCCGCGCGACGGATTGCGGCTGACGGCAGTGACCTCCGGGGGCACCATTCCAGATACCGCCGACTACGCCGTCGTGCTGTCGCCGCAGGACATCATGGTGGGCACGGTCAACGAGGATTTCGCCGTCGAAAGCATGGCGGGCGACGTGTTCCAGCTTGGCAATACGTCGTATCGCATCCTGCGCGTCGAGGCGGGCCGGGTCCGCGTCGAGGACGCGGAAGGCATGCCGCCCTCGATTCCGTTCTGGCTCGGGGAGGCACCGGCGCGCAGCGACGAAGTTTCCTCCGCGGTATCGAGATTGCGCGCCGATGTCGACGCTCGGCTGCCGAACGCCCAGGCCACGCTGGACTATCTGGTCGAGGAAGTTGGCATCGTGGCGGATGCTGCCACGCAAATTGTCGACTACCTGGGAGGCGCGAAAGCGGCGCTGGGCCTGCTGCCAACCCAGAAGCGGCTGGTCATGGAACGTT
>JANOGH010000124.1:0-4142 GCA_031414075.1 Betaproteobacteria bacterium
TGTTGAAGCCGCTCGCCGACTGCGCGATCCCGACGATCGGACGTTCCAGCATGTCCTTCGAGTAACCCATCGAGCGGGCGAAGGAACGTCTCAGGTAGGCGGCAAACTCCGGATCGCCATAGTTGGTAAGGTTGCGGCGCATGCCGTGCTTGTCGTGGTCGTCGGCCATGATCACAGAATGGGAAAATGAGCCGCTATGATAGGTTCACGTGCCGTCACACGCCAACCGGAGTTTTCATGAGAATTGGTCGCAGTCCCTACGGCTTGCGAACAAATCGCAGAGCCAGTTCCGATTCAGCGCCGCCAGTGAATCTCGGCGGCGGTCCTGTCTCCGACGATCGCGAGGTCCAGTGTGCTTGGCGTCTCGGACTGCGTCTGCGAGAGCGGGATGCGCCCGCCCATGATCTCGGCGAACTGCTGCGGATACACCGGAGATTGCGCGGGGTCAGCGTAACCGTCCGGAAAGCGGGGTTGCGTGGTCACGGGGTCGTACTTGTCCGTGGCGCCGAACGTATGCAGGATTTCGTGCGCGACGATGACATTGTTCTCGTCGGTCATGTGCGTCGCCGCGAATACGTTGGCGATGCCGATCCGCCCCTCCTTCAATCCGATTGAGTGTTCGACCCGCTGCCGAGCGGCTGGGTCAAAGTACACGGCGAACACGCGCACGTCGGGATTCGGGCCGGCGTAGTCGTCGTTGCGCCAGGCCCAGAAGCGCATTACCAGGCTCCAGAGAATGATTTCCGGGGTCTTTCCGCGAACGGGTGCCGACGGCGGCAATGAAGCCACCCGCGGCCCCAACTTGACGCTCACGGGATTTGCGAGCAGGAGTCCGTGCCGCTGCGCCTCATTGCGCATGAACTCCCCGATCGACGCGAACGATTGCGAAGACAATGAGGCCACATAACCTGCCGTGGCATCGCGACCGTCCCCGTTGATGGGATACACCACGACATCGAGCGTACGCTCCCAGGTCTGGATAAGATCGCGCTTGCGCCACGCGCCCACTGCAACGCTCGCCAGTACGAAAAGCAGCAGCGCGACACGAATCGCCTTGGCCATTGCCAGCGGCTCAGAGGCGTTCGATCACCGTTGCCGTGGCCTGCCCGTGACCGATGCACATGACCTGAAGACCAAGCGTGCCGCCCGTCGCTTCAAGGCCGGCGAGCATTTTGGCCATCAGCCCTGCGCCTGTGGCACCCAACGGATGCCCATGGGCAATCGCGCCCCCCCAGGGATTGACCTTGGCCATATCGGGATTCAATTCTTTGGCCCACGACAGTACGACGGTCGCGAACGCTTCGTTGATCTCGATCAAGTCCAGATCCCGCATCGCAATTCCGGCTTTCGCCAGCGCGAGCCGCGTGGCGGGAATAACGCCGGTGAGCTGCATGGTCGGGTCAGACCCGACGGCGACGCGCGCGCGAAAGCGTGCCTTCGCCTTCAAGCCGTCAGTTCGTGCGGCATGAGCGCTGGCAACCAGTACCGCGGACGCTCCGTCTGAAAGCTGGCTTGAATTCGCCGCCGTTACCACGCCTTTCCCCTCTGGGCGGAATGCCGGTTTCAGCGATGCCATTTTGGCTTCGTCGATTTGCGCCCGGACGCCTTCGTCGCGATCGAGCACCAATGGCCGGCCGTCCGGCGCTACGCCAGTTACAGCAACGACTTCGCGGTTGAGCCCGGCCTTTTGCGCGAACGCAGCGCGACGATGGCTTTCCTTGGCAAACTCGTCGACCACCTGCCGCGACAATCCCCACCGGTCCGCGACGCGCTCGGCGCTCTCTCCCTGATGGATCAATTCGTGGCGCTTGAACAGTTCCGGATCGAGCTTTTCGAAGCCGTTGACCGGACCACCCAGTCCGATATCGAGAAACATCGGCACGCGGCTCATGCTCTCGACGCCACAGCCGATGACATAGTCCATGTCGCCGGCGGCAATCGCCTGTGCCGCAAAATGCACGGCTTGCTGGCTGGAACCGCACATGCGGTTCAACGATACTCCCGGCACTTCTACCGGAAGTTTCGACAACAACACCGCAAGCCGCGCCGGGTTTGCACCTTGTTCTCCGGCAAGCGTGACCGTGCCGTCGATCACGTCTTCGATCTTCTGCGCATCGATGCCCGCCCGTTCAAGCAAGCGGTCGATCACATGCGCCAGCAAAGCGTCCGGCCGCTGCTCCCGCAAGGCGCCGCCGCGCCGCCCGAACGGCGTGCGCACGGCTTCAATAATCACCGCTTCGTTCATGACAAGCTCCTGACCATTTGCCCTTATCGAACGTCGCGGCTGAAACGAATCGTGCCTTTTTCGATGCCCTCGAGCACGACCGGGAGACCTCCCGCCGCGAGCATCCATTCCAGCCGATGGTCGCGATACTGGCGCTTGATCTGGCCCTTCCTGAGCATGTCGGCAAGATCGGGCAATTTGGCCACGACGTCCTCCACCTGCTTCCTGACTTTGTCCACACTCGGCCGCTGGTTCACGCGCGTCAACCATTCGGCGAGCCGTGATTCTTTCGGCGGCAGGTAGCCGTACATTGCCGAACGATTGACGAACGGTACGACGCAAACATCGCCCCAGCCAAACTGTTCGCCATTGAACCAGGGCCGCGCACCGAGTTGCCGCTCGAGCCAGGCCTGGTAACCTTCAATGTTCTTTTTGCCATAGGCCACCATCTTTTCAGCCAGCGCGCCTTCCGCCCGCCGAAATCGCATGACCTCCATGGTGCCCCAGTTGTTCGGTTCGTACTGGGTGTCCATCACGTCCTCGATCATTCGCACTCTCGCCCGCTCTGCAGGGGATTTCGGCAGCAGCGGGGGATTCGGCCACTTGTCCTCGAGGTATTCGAGGATCACCGTGGAATCGAATACCCTGAAGTCACCGTCGACGAGGGTAGGGATCTCGGCGCGCGGATTGGCCTCGACGAAAGCGCCACCCGCAGTACCGGCCATCAACCCTTCGGCAGCCAGCGATTCGAATTCGATGCCTTTTTCCAGCAAGGCAATCTTGACCTTTTGCACGTACCCGGAAAGCGGATTTTCGTAAAGCTTAAGCATTTTTCCCTCCAAAAATTCCTTACGTCACCAGGACAACCTTGCCCGAAACTCGCTTGTTCAGCACTTCATTGAGCGCTTCCGCCGCCCGTTCCAGAGGATAGGTCGCATGAATATGCGGCTTTATTTTTCCCGCTTCGTACATTGCCATCAGTTCCCAGTTGTTCTCGCGATTGCGCTCGGGCTCGTTTCTGGTGAACGCGCCCCAGAACACACCGACGATCGAGCAACCCTTCAGCAGCGTCAGATTCAGCGCAACCTTGGGAATGTCGCCGGCGGCAAATCCCACCACCAGAAAACGGCCTTTCCACGCCATGTCGCGCAATGCCGGTTCGGAATAAGGCCCGCCCACCGGATCATAGACGACATCCACGCCTTTGCCCGCAGTAATGATCTTCACCCTTGCGCGCAGATCTTCCGAGCCGTAGTTGATCGTTTCATCGGCGCCGTTGTCCCGGCATACCTTCAATTTTTCGTCACTGGACGCGGCTGCAATGACGCGCGCGCCCATTACCTTGCCGAGCTGAACCGCTGCGAGCCCTACGCCCCCGGCGGCGCCCAGCACGAGCAGGGTTTCACCGGCCTTGATTTCCGCCCGGTCCTTTAACGCGTGATACGACGTCCCATAAGTCAGCACGAATGCGGACGCACGGATGAAATCCATGCTCGCCGACATCAGCATGGTGCGCTCCGCATCGACTACCATCTCTTCGGCGAACCCACCCCAGGTGTTGAACGCGATCACGCGATCGCCCGGTTTTACGCGCGTAACGCCTTCACCGATCTCCTTGACCACGCCGGCCACCTCACCGCCGGGAGAGAAGGGCATTTCAGGTTTGAACTGATACTTGCCCTGGATGATCAGCGTGTCCGGAAAATTCACGCCGCATGCTTTCACGCTCACCACCACCTGTCCCTGCGCCGCTTTTGGCGACGGCACGTCCTCGATGACAAGTTTGCCCGGCAATCCGTATTCTTTGCACAAAACCGCTTTCATTAATTCTCCAATTCAGTTAACCGCAGAGGCGCAAAGGCGCAGAGGCAGCGCAGAGAAAACCAAACGAATCAGGTATAAAAGTTGGGAGGAACTC
>JANOGH010000125.1:0-5280 GCA_031414075.1 Betaproteobacteria bacterium
GGCTCGTTTGGGTCATCGAATCGTCGCTGCATGTAAAGAATCAGCCCGGATTCTTTCTCTGGAGCCAGGGGGCGCTGCAGATGCTCATGCCGCACGAGATCCTGATCTGTGGTGTCAAGAACGCCGGCACCCGCTCATTTCAGGTGCGGCGCTTCTCGAGTTGCCGATACTTCAGCGATGAGCATTTCGCGACCGTGTGTGATCCCCACAGCGGACTGGTGGCGAGGAGCGTCTCCCAATGGCTGCGCACCAGTGAGCCGTGCTTCCTGCTGCCCGGGCAGGATCTGGATACCGACAAACTGCTCGAACAAAGCGAGTTGAAGAATCTGGTTTTGCACGGCGTCTGGGGCGCAGACGCGGACGTAGCCGGCTACTTCTCCTTCTCCAGGACGTCGTTGCAGGAGGATGCGCGTTCCATCCGTCTTCTCGAAGTCCTGATCCCGATTGTGTATGTCACCTTCCTGCGCGTGCTGTCGAGCGACATCAGGACCGATCAGGACGGCTTGCGGGTGAACAATCTCGTGACGCGCCGGGAAGTCGAAATCCTCGGCTGGATCAAGGAAGGCAAGACTACCTCGGACATCGCCGGGATCCTCAGCTTGAGCCCCTTCACGGTGAAGAACCACGTGCAGAACATTCTCAAGAAACTCGGCGCGCGATCGCGCAGCCATGCGGTGGCACAGGCCATGAATCTGGGCTTGTTGCACGGCGGACGGGTTTGAATGCTGCACTGGAATTTGGGAGAGGGTCGATTTGCGACGTCCAGGAACGGTTAGCGTCGAGAATCTTCGGCGCGTAAGGCGAAATCAACGATGGAGCAGGCGATTTATAACGTACTTTTCCTGGGCACGCACAACGCCGCGCGCAGCATATTGGCTGAGGCGATCCTGAACAATCTGGCCGTGAACAAGGGTCGCTTCAAGGCTTTCAGCGCAGGCATCCATCCCGCGAATCAGGTTGATTACTTTACCTTCGAGCAGATCCGCTCGGCGGGACTACCGGCCATTGGACTGCAGCCGAAGAGTTGGGACGAGTTCGTCACGCCCGATGCACCACGGATGCATTTTGTGTTCATCGTCGGCGACCGGATCGCCGCGGAACAACGCCCAAAGTGGCCGGGGAGTCCGATAACCGTCCATTGGGAGGTAGCCGACCCGACCACGATCGAGGGAACCGATCCGGAAAAGCGGCGGGCTTTCTCGCAGGCTTTTATCTATCTGTATAACCGAATCAACATTTTTGCCAGCCTGCCGCTGGAAAATCTGGACAAGGCCGGGCTGCAACGCCGGTTGGACGAAATCGGCGCCGACAACCGCTGAAAACAGCTTGTCACGTTCGGCTGCCAAACTGGCGGTTCTTTGCGGCAGAGACCTTATCGTTGCGTCGGGCCGCCAAATTGACGGAGCCGTGTAGATGAGAAACTTCCTGTTGTTGTCTGCGATTTATCTGTTCAGCCCGCAACTCTCCATGGCGGAAAACGCTGCCGATCTCCGGCGCGCACTCACCGCGAAGATGCCCGAGGTCGCCATCGGCGAGATCCGCAAGCTGCCTTACGCCGATCTCTACGAGATTCAGGCCAACGGCGTCAACGTCTTCTACGCCGATTCCAATGGTGAGGTCGCGCTGTTCGGCAATCTCGTCAGCGTGGAGGCCCGCGCCAGCCTGAGCGAACAGCGCAAGCAGGAACTGATGGTCGCGTATTTTTCGGCGCTCGCGCAGCCACAACTCGACACGCAGCTAAACACCGGGGGCAAGTCCTGACCATTCATGGGCATTAGTACTCCAGAGCTGCAACAGCAATCGGTGCCGAGCCGGCTGCTGACGGAGCCGGCGACGGGCGAGGCTCAGGGGGCGTCGGTGCCGCCCGGCGGGGCCCCGGCGCCGGACTGCGATACCGAACTTTTCCTGCTCGGAGCGTCCGAATTGGAAATGGGAAACCCGGTCGGGGCGACGTCGCTGCTGGAGCGCGCTGTCGCGATCAACCCGGACGTTGCCGTCTACCATGCCCAGTTGGGACGCGCCCGTGCGCTGTTGCACCAGTTCGACGACGCGGCCGCCGCCTTTCGGCGTGCTGTGGCACTCGATCCGCACTCGGCGCAACATCACTTTCAGTTCGGCTTGGCGCTCAGCAAGAGCGGCGACACCGGGTCGGCGATCGTCGCGCTCGAGCGCGCCGTGGCACTCAATCCCAACCACGCGGCGGCCTACCATCATCTCGGCCGCAGCTTGCAGAAATCCGGGGATGTCAGCAGCGCGATCGCGAATTACGAGCGCGCGGTGTTTTTCGACCCCGCACTGGCGGATGCTCACAATGATCTCGGCGGCGCATTCATGCAGATGGGTGCGGTCAAGGCGGCGGTCGCCTGCTTCCAGCGTACGATCGAGCTGGCACCGGGGCTGCCGGAGGCGCACTTCAACCTGGGTCGCGCTTATGTCGATCGCGGAGAGGTTTGCGCCGCCATCGACGAATTCTGCAAGCTTGTCGCGCTGGAGCCGCTCCCGGGAAACTGGGCGGAACTGGGTAACGCACTGGCCACTTATGGGGGCAATGATGAGTCGGTGGAAATCTGCCATCGGCTTGCACGCGACCGGGCAGGCTTGAAGCGGCTCGGCGCCGATCTCTACCGTGAATTTCTGCAGTTGCCGCCGTCCGACGACCCGACCTTCCTTCGTGGGATACGGGAGTTGCTCCTCAGGGCGTGGACGGAGCGCTGCCGGGTGATCTGACCGGCAAGTTGCGGCGGGTCGCGCCGGCAAGGGTGAAGCGTGGAGCCGGCCTGATCCGGCCATAGAAGAGTTAGCTTCTTCATTCGGCGTGTCATCGTTCTTTGTGTCCTCCTCGGCAATACCTGTCTGGGGCTAGAATGTTCGCCAACAGTCGGGACAAAGCAAGGAACTGCTGAAAAAGATTGGCTCCATGCTCCTGGTGGAGCAGCGCATGGTGGGAAGGGCGGAGATTACCGAGAAGCCGGATGTTCTGTGGGATAATCCCTTTCTCGAAGGGTTCTTTGTGCGGCTGGAAGGGGAATTCGAAATAAGGGAACGGCACACTGCCATCGAGCGGAAGCTTAACCTGATCTCGAATACCGTTCACACCGTACTGGAACTGGTCAGCAACAAGCACGCGTTGCGCGTGGAATGGTATATCGTCATGCTGATCGTGCTCGAAATTCTTCTCACCCTGTACCAGCTTTTCTGGCGTTAGCGCCAGAGACTCCAAAGGTTTTCGCAATGGCCATCTGGAAACTCGCACCTATAGTCACCTCGGCATACGACAATGCCTGGGCTTTTACTTGCTGGTACGGTCCGACTGTGGTCCGCGCTGGGAATCCCGGGAAAGCCAGGCTAATCGCCGCGGAAGCCTTCCGGAAGGAGCATCCGGACGAGACGGATACCAATCGGACTTCGTTGGTGTCGCCATGGTTGGATGACGGGCTGGTCGTATGCAGCCGTGTCCCGGTTTCGACCTATCGTCCGGAAGGTCCCGATCAGATTCTCCAGCCGCAAGTAGCCGGATATCGCCGGCCTTAGCCTTAATTTGCCGCTGCAGCCACTCAGGTGTTCAAGCGGCGCGTGAACGCAGCCCGTAAAGTTGCATGGCGCGAAGGAGCGACTCCGCCGCCCGGTTGATCTCAAAGCACTCGAAAAAAACTTTCCTGGCGGCACCACGCATGCGCAACCAAAGCGCGCTGTCCACGGTTAGCCACTGTTCCAGCATGCGTTCGGCACCGGCCGAATCGTCGCTGTCTACGAAGCCCGCGCCGGCCTGCTGGATTTCCCGCCAGATGTTGACCTGGTTAGAGATCAGCACCGGCACGCCGCAGGCAAGTGCTTCGACCACGGCGATTCCAAAATTTTCCTGGTGCGATGTCAGAACGAATGCGTCCGCTGCGTGGAAAGCCCCCCACTTGAGATCGCCGGTGATCATGCCGGTCCAGGTCACGCGGTCCGTCAGCCCGAGAGATGCGACCAGCGCCTGCATTTCACGGCCGTAAGCGTGATCGTTGGGTCCGGCCATCACAATGTGAACGTTCCGCATTCGGTCGGCGGGCAACTGCTTTATCAGCAATGCGAACGCCCGGAACAGCAGGTCCGGTCCCTTCTTTTCATGTACTCGACCGAGAAATAGCAGGCAACGCTTGCCGCGCAGGTGCGGAAATCGTTCCAGGAACAGAGTGCGCTGAGTCTCGGGATTGCCGGTCGGCGCACGGGTGCCATAGCTCACGACGAGTTCGTCGCACTTGTAGAGCCAGAAAGACTGGCGCGCGAGGCGGCGTTCCTCTTCGCAAGTGAACAGCACCGCGGTTGCGTCGCGCAGCACCCTGTATTCTGCCCATGGCCAGTACAGCCATTTCTTCAGATGCTTCATCGGATAGGTGCGCTTGAACCACGGGTCCAGCATGCCGTGCGGGAAGACGAAGTAGGGCGTCGGGGTGTCGTGCAGCGCGCGCCAGACACCAAACGAGGTGTATTGCCACAACCCATTCACGATCACCACGTCGTATTCGTGTCGGTGCGCGCGCAACCACGGCACGAACCGCGGAGAATAGTGGTAGCTCGAAAACGAAGGCCCCATCGGATGACAACGCACCGGGCAGTCCCTCACCCACGGGCTCGCGGGATCGTCGAGCGACACCACCTCGACGCTGTGGCCATGCTCTGTATTGATTGCGGCCAGTTGCTTCAGTCCTTCGATCGGCCCGCCGCCGGCGGGATTGACTGAGGTGATGCAATGCAGAATGCGGTAACCCATGTGATGGAGAGCAGTGACGTGTCTGTACGGGAATGTTCTGCCATTGCGACAATTGAAGCCTGCGCAACGCAATGAAAGCAACAGTTTAACTTTTCATGCATGTAGGTAATGTGACGGGACGCATTGTCGGGTCCGATGCGGGATGATCGGGGAAACTGCAAACAAGCCGTCATATTGGCGGCCTAACATTCGTCCTTCAGTGCTGACCCGTCGGTTGCGGGCGGCAGGATTCATTTCCAGTTCCGCGGCAGTCCCCATGAAGAGACTTCTTTTGTTGTCGGCAATCCTCGTCCTGCACGGGCAATCGGCGCGCGCGGAGGAGTTCACCGAACTGCGACGCAATCTGGGCGATCGATTGCCGAGCCTGACTATTGGCGAGGTCCGCAAACTGCCGGGCATGGATGTTTACGAGATTCAGGCCAACGGCACGAACGTGTTTTATTCAGATGCGCTGGGAGACACCGGATTCTTCGGCGATCTGGTGGACCTGAAGACCCGCAACAATCTCACGGCGCAGCGCAAGGAAG
>JANOGH010000126.1:0-1981 GCA_031414075.1 Betaproteobacteria bacterium
CTTTGTCACGGAACTGAAGCCCGGGGCGCTGGAAGACTCCTTTGTTGCAGTCAATCCAGCCCGTGACTTGGCTGCAATGATCAAGCAACTACCGATCTTCGGCAACATTGAGAATGTCCAGCCCGCGCTCTAACAAGGCGCTGGCCCCCGGTCCCTAGCTCCTCACCCTTCACCCCTCACCCGATATGGAGTGCCGATGGCACGAATGACAAGAAAAGAATACGCCGCAATGTACGGCCCCACCAAAGGCGATGCCGTCCGCCTCGGCGACACGTCGCTGCTCGCGGAAATCGAGCACGACTACGCGGTGCCGGGCGACGAGTGCCTGCACGGCGGCGGCAAGACGCTGCGCGATGGCATGGGCCTGAAATCCGGCTATACGGCTGCGCAAGGCTCGCTCGACATGCTGATCTGCAACGCGACGATCATCGATCCCGTGCTCGGCATCGTCAAAGGCGACATCGGTATCAAGGACGGCAAGATCGTCGCCATCGGCAAGGCCGGCAATCCGCAGGTGATGGACGGCGTGCACCTGCAGCTGGTGTGCGGCGTGGCGACCACGGTGCGCGATGCCGAAGGCCTGATCGCGACACCGGGCGGCATCGACGTGCATGTGCACTTCGATTCGGCACAGCTCTGCGAGCATGCGATTGCCTCGGGACTGACCACCATGATCGGCGGCTCGCTCGGACCGATCACCGTCGGCATCGACTGCGGCGGGGAATGGAATGTCGGCAAGATGCTGCAGGCTTCCGAGGCCTGGCCGATCAATTTCGGTTTCCTCGGCCGCGGCAATACTTCCAGGCCGGAATCGCTCGAGGAGCAACTGCGCGGCGGATGCCTCGGCCTGAAGATCCACGAAGACTGGGGCGCCATGCCGGCGGTGATCGATACTTGCCTCTCTGTCGCCGACGAGCTCGACTTCCAGGTGCAACTGCACACGGACACGCTCAACGAATCCGGTTTTCTGGAAGACACGCTTGCCGCGATCAAGGGCCGCACCATCCACATGTACCACACCGAGGGCGCAGGCGGCGGCCACGCGCCGGACATTATCGCGGTGGCCGGAAAGATGAACTGCCTGCCGTCGTCGACCAATCCAACCAATCCCTACACCGTGAACACGTTCGACGAACACCTCGACATGATCAAGGTGTGCCATCACCTGAATCCCGCGGTGCCGGAGGACGTCGCCTTTGCCGAGTCGCGCATCCGCGCGCAGACCATCGCCGCCGAAGACGTGCTGCACGACATCGGCGCAATCTCGATGCTCGGTTCCGACAGCCAGGGCATGGGGCGCATCAACGAAGTCATCGCGCGCACCTGGCAGCTCGCCTCGAAGATGAAGGATCAGCGCGGCCGGCTGCCGGAAGAAAAGACCAGGCTCGGCGACAACGAACGCATCAAGCGCTACATCGCCAAATACACTATCAACGCCGCGAAGACTTTTGGCATCGACCAGTACATCGGCTCGCTGGAGGACGGCAAGATCGCCGATATCGTGCTGTGGCGTCCCGGCTTTTTCGGTATCAAGCCGGAACTGGTGGTCAAAGGCGGCTTTATCGCGTGGGGCGCCATGGGCGATTCCGCCGCATCGCTGATGACCTGCGAGCCGCTGATCATGCGCCCGCAGTGGGGTGCGTTCGGCGAAGCGAAAAAAGCGCTGTCGGTGAACTTCGTCAATCATCTGGCGGTGGCAGCCGGCACCCAGGCCAGGCTCGGCATGACCAAGGCACTGCTGCCGGCGCGGGGCACCCGCAAGCTCAGCAAGGCGGACATGCTGCACAACGATGCCTGCCCGAACATCACCGTGAATCCGCAGACTTTCGACGTCATGATCGATGGCAAGGTGATTACCTGCGAACCGGCGAAGACGGTTCCGCTCAGCCAGCGCTACATGATGCGCTGACCGAGCGGAGTGACAAATGACGAGTGACGAGTAACAAGTGACAAGTGACAAGTGAGAAGAACTCCCTCTCCC
>JANOGH010000127.1:0-10367 GCA_031414075.1 Betaproteobacteria bacterium
CAAGACGAGCCTCGGCCGTTCGATCGCCGAGGCGCTCGGGCGCAAGTTCGTACGCATCAGCCTCGGCGGCATCCGCGACGAGGCGGAGATCCGGGGCCACCGCCGCACGTACGTCGGTGCGCTGCCGGGCCGGATCATTCACGGCATGCGGCAGGCCGCCACCGTCAACCCCGTCTTCATGCTCGACGAAGTCGACAAGGTGGGCGCGGACTTCCGCGGCGACCCGTCGTCGGCTCTGCTGGAAGTGCTGGATCCGGAACAGAACCACGCGTTCTCCGACCACTACCTCGATGTCGACTACGACCTCTCGAAGGTGATGTTCATCACGACGGCCAACATCCTCGACCCGGTCATCCCAGCGCTGCGCGACCGCATGGAAGTAATCGAGCTGCCCGGCTACATCGAGGACGAGAAGCTGCACATCGCACAGCAGTTCCTGGTGCCGAAGCAGCTCGAGGAACACGGACTGTCGCGGCTGCAGCTCACCTTCACGACGAGCGCGCTGAAGAAGATCATCCGCGAGTACACGCGCGAGGCCGGCGTGCGCA
Source organism: Betaproteobacteria bacterium (assembly GCA_031414075.1). GTDB lineage: Bacteria > Pseudomonadota > Gammaproteobacteria > Burkholderiales > JACQAP01 > JACQAP01. The sequence goes on from JANOGH010000127.1 coordinate 549, forward strand.
ACCTGGAGCGCGAGATCGGCGGCATCTGCCGCAAGGTGGCGCGCCGTTTCGCCGAGAACCCGACGACGAAAGTCAGTGTCAGTGCACCGACGCTCGAAGGGCTGCTCGGCCCGCAGAAGTACTTCTGGGGCTCGGCCGAGGAGAAGGACCAGGTAGGCGTGGCGACGGGCGTCGCGCGCACCGAGATGGGCGGCGACGTGCTTGGCGTTGAAGTGACGCTGATGCCCGGTAAGGGCGCGCTCACGCTGACGGGTCAACTCGGCGAGGTGATGCGCGAATCGGCGCAGGCCGCGCTCTCGTACGCGCGATCACGTTCACGCGAACTGCACATCCCGCCTGAAGTGTTCGAGAAGAACGACATCCACGTGCATGTGCCGGCGGGCGCCGTGCCGAAGGAAGGACCGTCGGCCGGCATCACGATCGCCACGGCGATGATCTCGGCGCTGACGCGCCGTCCGATCAGCCGCCACGTCGCGATGACCGGCGAGATCACGCTGCGCGGGCGCGTGCTGCCCGTCGGTGGGCTGAAGGAGAAGATCCTCGCGGCGCACCGCGCCGGCATTAAGACGTTCGTGCTGCCGAAGCGGAACGAGAAGGATCTGCTGGACGTGCTGCCGGCGGTGCTCAGCGAACTGCGTTTCGTCTTCGCGGGAGACATGGCGGAGGTGCTGCGCGTGGCCCTGGACCCGATACAGGCTGGTGAAGCATGACGTGGATCGATGCGGCGATGATCGCTATCTTCCTGTTCTTCATCGTGACGGCGTTCTCTGCCGGGCTTGTCCGCGAAGTGATCAGCACAGGTGCGACGATCGGCGGCATGTTGCTGGCCGGGCTCTTCTAACAGGACATCGCGGATACGCTGCTCAGCAGCATCGACAACCAAACGACAGCCGCGGTCGTGGGGTTCCTGATCATCTTCATCGGAGTCAGCGCCGCCGGTCAGTTGGTGGCGATGGTCGTGCACCCGGCGATCACCGTGCTCGCTCTGGGCATGATGGATCAGTTCCTCGGCGCCGCATTCGGCGCCGCGAAGGCGTTCGTGATCGTCGAGGTGCTGCTCGTCCTGTTCGTGACGTATCCACGCTACCACCTCGATCAGCGCATCGACGACTCGGCCTTCGCGCCCAAGATGCTGCAGCTATCGCAGCCCATCGTCAAGGTGCTGCCGCAGATCTTCGAGAACAACTTTAAAAGCGGTTACGACGATTTCGAAGGCGCGGAACGCTACAGTGACTGGAAATTCATTTACATTCCAGGCGGCGAGAACGCGCATAAGACTCGGTCGGCCAATCGCGCTCGCTGACTCGATTCGCGATCTACTCCTCGGCTTACCGGCAGCAGTTTCAGAACGAACACAGCAAAGCGAACGGACTAAATCCGCGAGACGAGTTGCAACTGGCTATTGATGCAGGCGGGAGTCGATCTGCATTCGAAGCAAATCCGCCCGCGGGCGGTTTTTTCTGGTGCGCCCCCAAGTTCTCGTTGACAAGCCTTCTGCGGCTGACGATGATTAAAATGTTCGTTGGCCATCGAGCAGATCATCGAAACCATCATCGCGCCGGCCTTGCAGGCGCCGTAGCCGGCATCGCAATCCAGGCGCAGTCTGCCGGGGCGGCGGGTGGCATGAGGCGGATGATCGATTCGGAAAGAGGAGAAACAAAATGAACGCCGTTGTCTGGGTGTCCGCGGCTGCGGCGCTATTGTGGATACTCGCCTACCTCCGCGCAGGCGCGGCGGCGTGGGCCATCGGCATTGGCGCTTTCCTGGGCGCATTGACGCTATGGTCCGGTGCGGGCGGCGCTACCAAAGCAACATTGTGGACACTGTACCTGATCGTGGCCGCGTTGCTGATGGTGCCGCAGTTGCGCCGCGCGCTGGTCAGCGACCCGCTGCTCGGCTGGTTCCGCAAGGCGCTGCCGCAGGTGTCGCAGACCGAGCAGGAGGCGCTCGATGCGGGCACCGTGTGGTGGGACGGTGAGCTGTTCAGCGGCCAGCCGGACTGGAATAAATTGTTCGGCACACCGAAGCCGCGACTGTCGCCCGACGAACAGGCCTTCCTGGATGGGGCGGTCGAGGAACTCTGTCGCATGTGCGATGACTGGGAGATCACCCACGAACTGAATGATCTGCCAGCGGGCGTCTGGCAGTTCATCAAGGATCGCGGTTTCCTCGGCATGATCATCCCGCGCCAGTTTGGCGGCCTGGGATTTTCCGCTTATGCACACTCGCAGGTCGTGCAGAAGCTGGCCACGCGCAGCGCCACCGCGTGCGTCTCGGTAATGGTGCCGAATTCGCTGGGACCAGCCGAATTGCTGCTGCACTACGGCACCGACGAGCAGAAGAATCACTATCTGCCGCGCCTGGCAAAAGGTCTGGAGATGCCCTGCTTTGCCCTGACCGGGCCGGAAGCCGGTTCGGACGCGGGTTCGATTCCGGATTTCGGCGTAGTGTGCAAGGGATTGCACGAAGGCCGCGAAGTGGTCGGCATCAGACTGACCTGGGAAAAGCGATACATCACGCTGGGACCGGTGGCGACGTTGCTTGGCCTTGCATTCAAACTTCACGATCCGGATGGAATGCTCGGAACTCAGGAAGACATCGGCATCACGCTGGCGCTGATTCCGACCAGACATCCCGGCGTGAACATCGGGCGGCGCCACTTTCCGCTGAACGCTTCATTCATGAACGGGCCGAACTGGGGCAAGGACGTCTTCATTCCGATGGACTGGGTCATCGGCGGCCGCGAATTTGCCGGACAAGGTTGGCGCATGCTGATGGAGTGTCTGGCGACCGGGCGCTCCATTTCCCTGCCGTCTTCGAGCGCCGGTGCCGCCAAGCTGGCGCTGCGCACAACCAGCGCGTACAGCAGGGTGCGCAGCCAGTTCAAGATCTCCATCGGTAAATTCGAGGGTATCGAGGAGGTGCTGGCCCGTATCGCCGGCAACACCTACGCGATCGATGCCGCACGCACGATGACAGCCGGTGCTATCGACCTCGGCGAAAAACCTTCGGTGATCTCGGCCATCGTCAAATACCACTGCACCGAACGCGGGCGCCAGGTGGTCATCGACGCGATGGATGTGCATGGCGGCAAGGGCATCTGTCTCGGGCCGAACAACTATCTCGGCCGCGCCTATCAGCAGATTCCCATCGGCATCACGGTGGAAGGCGCAAACATCCTGACCCGCAGCATGATGATCTTCGGACAGGGCGCGATTCGCTGCCATCCCCATGTGTTGCGGGAAATCGCGGCAACGCGTAATGCAGATCCCAGGCAGGCCGGCAGCGAATTCGACAATGCGGTCTGGGACCATGTGCGCTTCGTTCTGTGCAACGCGGCCAGGTCGTTGTGGCAGGGCGTGAGCGGCGCGCAAACGGTCAGCGTGCCTGGGGCGCCGGAACTACGCTGGTACACGCGACAGCTCACGCGTTTGTGTGCCGGCTTTGCCTTCTCGGCCGACGTTGCGATGTTGTTTCTCGGCGGCGATCTGAAGCGCCGGGAGAGGCTGTCCGCCCGTCTGGGCGATATACTCAGCCAGCTTTATATTGCGTCCACGGTGTTGAAGCGCTACGAAGATGACGGTCGTCCGCGGGCCGATCTGCCAGTGGTGAAATGGGCGCTGGAAGACTGCCTGAACCGTATCCAGGACGCGTTTTACGGCGTGTTCGAGAATTTCCCGAGCCGTATCACCGGCTGGATGCTGCGGGCGGTGGTTTTCCCATTGGGAAAATCGTTTACGGCGCCCCGGGACTATCTGGGACACCAGATCGCAAAGCAGCTGCTCGAATCTTCGCCGACCCGCGAGCGTCTGACCTCCAACGTGTTCGTGCTCTGGCACCAGGACGATCCGGTCGGACGTCTGGAACTGGCCATGCAGGCGGCGCCGGCCGGGGAAGCGACAGAATCCAAGATCCGCAGCGCGACGAGGGCCGGTGTGATATCCGGTCTGACCGAGGAAGCGCGCATTGCGGCGGCCATCGAGAAAGGCATTATCAGCGTCAGGGAGGCGACCCAGTTCCGGCAATTCAGCGCGCTGCGCCGCGGCTGCATCATGGTCGACGACTTTCCGCACGACATCGGCCGTACGCAGATCGCGCGAGAGCCGGCGAGCGTAACGGCATTGGGCAGCGCGGTAGCGCAGAAGACCGCGGCATGAGCGAAGCCGTAAAGCTATCGGTGGTAGGCGGCGTCGCCACCGTTGCGCTCTTCCATCAGCAATGGAAATGATCATGCTGCCAGACCGTTTCGACGCCGAGACGGCGCGCCTGCACGGGCTGGTGAACTGGGTGGTGCCGAACGACAGGCTCGCGGCGGAGACCGCGCGCATCGCGCAGCGACTCGCCGCGGGACCAACGCGTGCTTACGCGGAAGGCAAGCGGCTGTTCAATCAATCCCTCGATCCGCTCAACGCGCAGATGGAGCAGGAACTGCAGGCATTTCCCCGCTGCGCCCGGAGTCCCGATCTGAACGAAGGCGTGAGCGCATTTGTCGAGAAGCGCAATCCGGTCTTTACAGGGAACTGACTCTAACTCATTAACCGCGTCCTCTGCGGTGAAAGCTTGAACTTGATTGAGATGCCAAGTTTAAAAGACAAGACGGTTTTCATCACCGGCGCGACGCGCGGCATCGGGCGCGAAATCGCGCTGCGCTTCGCTCGCGATGGCGCCAACATCGTGGTGACGGGCAAGACCGCGGAGCCCAATCCCAAAGTGGCGGGCACGATCCATACGACCGCACGTGAAGTCGAGGAGGCCGGCGGCCGGGCATTGCCCCTGCAACTCGACATTCGCGACGAGAATGCGGTGGCAAATGCGGTAAAAACGGCGGCAGAGACATTCGGCGGCATCGATATCCTGGTCAACAACGCCAGTGCGCTCAGCATTTCCGGCACCATGGCGACGCCCGCCAAGCGCTATGACCTGATGAACCAGATCAATGCGCGCGGCACTTTCATCTGTTCGCAGGCCTGCATTCCCTATCTTTCCAGATCGCGCAATCCGCACATTCTTACGCTGTCGCCGCCGCTCAACATGAATCCGAAATGGTTCAAGGAGCACGTGGCCTACACGATGGCGAAGTACGGCATGAGCATGTGCACGCTGGGGATGTCCGCCGAATTTTCCTCGCAAGGCATCGCCGTGAATTCACTTTGGCCGCGCACGACCATTGCAACCGCCGCAGTAGAAGTGTTTTTTCCACAGGCACTGGCCGGGAGCCGCAAGCCTGCGATCATGGCCGATGCTGCCCATGCGATCGTCGTGCGCGGAAGCCGGGGCGCCACCGGCCAGTTCTTCATCGATGAAGAGGTGCTGCGCGGGCAGGGAGTCACGGATTTCGAGCAGTACGCGCTGACGCCGGGAGCGAAGCTTTACACTGACATCTTTCTCGACTGATCCGCGCACGAAAGAGAAAACGACTGGAGGAATCGACATGGCGCAAAAAGGTGACGTCATCGCCCCGGAAATCGCAAAAACCCTGGACGGATTGTTCCAGGAACGCGTGCGCCGCTCCGCAGCCGCGCTTGCGTACAAGAATTTCGACGAACCAGGCGTCTGGAAGGATTACACCTGGGGCGACGTCGACAAACTGGTATCGCGCTGGCAGGCGGGGTTCGAAACGGACGGGCTGCAACCGGGCGACCGAGTGGCGATCATGTTGCGCAACAGCGTCAATTGGATCGTGTTCGATCAGGCCGCGATGGGACTCGACCTGGTGACCGTTCCGCTCTACACCTCGGACAGTCCCGGCAATATTGCCTACATCCTGCAGGACTCGGGCGCCAAAGTGCTGGTGTTCGAGAATTCCGACCAATGGGATTCATTCGCCGAAGTGCGCGGTCAACTGGCCGGCCTGAAGCGCGTGCTGTGCGTCAATCCGCTGTCCCGACCATCTCCCGATCCGCGCCTGCAGAGCCTCGTCGACTGGTTGCCGAAAGCGGCGGGCGCCGTCAGGCACGTCAACCCGGACGGCACAAAAATGGCGAGCATCATCTACACCTCTGGCACGACCGGTAAGCCCAAGGGCGTCATGCTGTCGCACCGGAACATGCTGGAAAACTGCTTTTCCACCCTGCAGTGCCTGGCGATTTATGCGGATGACCTCCTGCTTTCGTTCCTGCCACTGTCGCATACGCTGGAGCGTACCTGCGGCTACTACGGCGTTGTCATGTGTGGAGCGCAGACGGCATTTGCGCGCTCGGTGCAGCAGCTCGCCGAGGACTTGCAGTTCATACGACCGACACTCCTGATCTCCGTGCCGCGCATCTACGAACGCGTCTACGCTGCCATCAAGCAAAAGCTCGCCGACGGGCCGCCCGCGCGGCGCAAACTTTTCGAGTTAGCCACCGCGGTGGGATGGGCGCGATTCCAGCACCAGCAGGGCCGCGGCCCCTGGAAGCCCGGCTTTCTGCTGTGGCCCGTTCTCAAGAAACTGGTTGCCTCGAAAGTCATGGCACGGCTCGGCGGGCGGTTGCGAGCCGCGACTTGCGGCGGTGCGGCGCTGTCGCCGGAAATCGCCCAGTTGTTCATCGGACTGGGCTTGCCCGTCATCCAGGGCTACGGGCTGACCGAGACCAGCCCGGTGGTCAGCACCAACCGGATCGACGACAACGTACCGGCCAGCATCGGCAAGCCGATTCCCGGCGTGCAGGTCAAGCTGGGCGACATGGATGCGCTGCTCGTCAAAGGCCCGAATGTCATGCTCGGCTACTGGAATCTCCCGGAGGCGACCAGGGCGATGTTCACCGCGGACGGCTGGCTGAATACCGGCGACACCGCGCGCTTCGACGAGGACGGGCACATTTATATCACCGGTCGCCTGAAGGAAATCATCGTGATGTCGAACGGCGAGAAAGTTCCGCCGGTGGACATGGAGGCTGCCATCCTGCGGGACAACCTGTTCGAACAAGTCATGGTCATGGGCGAGGGCCGGCCTTATCTCACCGCGTTCGTCGTGATCAATCACGATCAATGGACGAAACTGGCAGGCCAGAATGCGCTCGCTCCAACCGTGGAAAGCATCATGCGCAGCGAACCGGCGCAGAAGCTGGTGCTGGGTCGGGTGCAACGGCAGATCAAGTCCTTTCCCGGTTACGCGCAAATTCACCGTATGGCGGTGCTGGCGCAGCCATGGACAGTCGAGAACGGCCTGCTGACCCCCACCATGAAATTGAAGCGCCTTAAAGTGGTTGAATCGCACCAGAAGGAGTTCGAAGCGCTTTATGCCGGACACTGACTCCAGGCGATCTCGGCAAGAAATGGCGACGCTGCCGGCCGGGCGCGAGCCCACGCTGCGCGTTGTGCCGATGCCTTCGGATGCCAATTACACGGGCGATATCTTCGGCGGCTGGATCATGTCGCAGGTCGATATCGCCGGCAGCATTCCGGCCATCGAACTCGCCAAAGGGCGGGTGGCAACGGTCGCCGTCAACTCCTTCGTGTTCAAGCAACCCGTGATGATCGGTGATGTGGTCAGCTTCTATGCCAAGGTCGTGCGCGTGGGCAACACTTCGATCACGGTGGATGTCGAGGTTTACGCGAGACGGCGTGCGCTGCTGGAAATAGTGAAGGTGACCGAGGCGACATTGACTTACGTGGCGGTGGACGAGCAACGACGCCCGCGGCCGGTCAACCAGAAATCAGGCTGATTGCAGCGACTTGGTGTGTTCGGTAGTTTCGACTTCAACTAGGAGAAGAAAATGCGGAAAAAATATCAGACATATTTTATTGCACTGGCGGTCGCCTCGACATTGGGCGGTGCATCGACCCTGGCCTCGGCGGCGGGATTTGCGCTGATCGAACAGAGCGCCAGCGGTATGGGCAATGCGTTCGCGGGTGCCGCGGCCACGGCGGAGGATGCCAGCACCGTATTTTTCAATCCGGCAGGAATGTCCCGTCTCGAAGGCAAGCAGATCACGGTGGGGGCGCATCTTATCGATCTGAGTGCGAAATTTAGCAACACGGGATCAAGCAAGCCGGCGGCGATCGTGACCAATCCGCTGGGCGACAACGGCGGCGACGCCGGCGGGATCGCAGTCATACCAAACTTCTACTTCGTGATGCCCATCGGAGACCGGATGAACTTCGGTGTCGGCGTGAATGCGCCATTCGGATTAGTGACCGAATACGACGATACTTGGGCCGGACGTTTCCAGGGAATAAAATCCGATCTCATGGCCATCAACGTCAATCCGGCGCTGTCCTTCAAGGTAAATGAGATTTTCTCCGTTGGCGTGGGTGTGAACGTTCAGAGTTTGAAGGCCGAATTGACCAATGCGGTTGTGCTTGCACCCAACACAGAAGGACGCGCAAACCTCGAAGCGGACGACGACGCATGGGGATGGAATGCTGGCGTCTTGTTCCAACCTGCATCGTTCACCAAGATCGGCGCGAGTTACCGCTCAAAGCTCGACTACAAGCTGGAAGGTACGACGACGGTTACTACCGCTGGCGGCGCGACTGTTGCGGCGGTCAGCGGACCGACAACAGCGGATGTCACCTTGCCGGATTCGTTTTCGCTGAGTCTTGCGCAACAATTGAACGATAAGTGGGAATTCCTTGCCGATTCCACATTTACCCGGTGGAGCGAAATCAACCGTATCAATATCGTCAACTCGACCAATGGCACGCTGCGCGACAGTCTGGTGCTGGATTTCGACGACACTTGGCGTTATTCGATCGGCGTGAACTACAAACTTAACGATGGCTGGACCCTGAAGTCCGGCCTGGCGTTAGACCAGACACCGGTGAAGGGCGCGACAACTCGTTCGGTGCGTCTGCCCGACAACGATCGTACCTGGATCTCACTGGGCGCCGCGATGAGGATCAAGCAGAGTGGCCGGCTGGATATCGGCTATTCACACCTCTTCATCAAGGATGCTGACATCAACTTCACCCGCAGCCAGCAAGCCCCCGGCTTCACTACACCCACCCCCGCGCCCGGAACAGCATCAACGGTAGCTGGATCCTACAAGGGATCGGTTGATATCTTGAGCGTTCAGTACACGATCAGCTTCTGATGGATCGCCCGGTGGCGGGCTAAGGAACCGTCATGGCCATCCCATACCGATTCATGGTCCGCAAAGTCGCCGTCCTCGGTGCCGGTGTCATGGGCGCCCAGATTGCGGCTCATCTGGCGAACGCCAACGTCGAGGTGGTCCTGTTCGAACTGGCGGCGAACGAGGGCAATGCGAACGCCAATGCACGCAAGGCCATCGACGGCCTGAAGAAGCTCGAGCCCAGTCCCCTGTCCGTGGCTTCCCTCGCGGACTCCATCCGGGCAGCGAACTACGATCAGGATCTGGCGTCGCTAAAGGAGTGCGAGGTCGTCATCGAGGCAATTTCCGAGCGCATGGACTGGAAAAAAGCACTCTACGAGAAAGTCGCACCCCACCTCGGCGAGCACACCATCTTTGCCAGCAACACTTCCGGCCTTTCGATCAACTCGCTGTCCGAAGCGATGCCGGCCCATGCGCGCGCGCGGTTCTGCGGCGTGCATTTTTTCAATCCACCGCGCTACATGCACCTGGTGGAACTGATTCCCTGCACCGGCACCGATGCCGGAGTACTCGACAATCTTGAGCGCTTCCTGGTGACCACGCTGGGCAAGGGCGTCATCCGCGCCAAGGACACGCCCAATTTCATCGCCAACCGCGTCGGCGTGTTTTCCATGCTGGCGACCGTTCACCATGCCGAGCGCCTCGGCATCGGCTTCGACACCGTCGATGCGCTGACCGGATCGCTGATCGGCCGGCCGAAAAGCGCGACATTCCGCACTGCCGACGTGGTCGGGCTGGATACCTTTGCCCATGTCGTCAATAC